>JAOZPW010000213.1 GCA_029932545.1 Thermoanaerobaculales bacterium
GACGAGCGTGGATCTGCATTTCCCGACGGTATTCGGTGCTTTCCGATTGCAGTCCCGGTGGGTTCGCAGTGGCAACACGGCGCCGGGGTTGGGCTCTCTCTCAAACTCCGCGGTGAAAAGGCCGCAGCGGTCGTATTCGGTGGCGACGGGTCGACGTCCGAAGGTGATTTCCACGAAGGCGTTAATGCTGCCGGTGTCTTCAAGACCAATACGGTCTTTGTCATTCAGAATAACCAGTGGGCGATTTCGGTGCCCTTGTGCAAACAGACCGCTTCCGAGACCCTGGCCCAAAAGGCCCACGCCTACGGAGTCCCGGGTATTCAGGTCGACGGAAACGATATCTTCGCCGTCCATGTGGCCGTCACAGAGGCGTTGGAGCGTGCCCGGGCGGGCGGCGGACCGACTCTGATCGAGGCCGAGACTTACCGTCTTGGTGATCACACGACCGCCGACGACGCCAGTCGATATCGCTCGGAAGAAGAAGTTGAAAAGTGGCGGGTGAAAGATCCCATCCCCCGGTTGCGGAAATACCTCGAGGCGAACGGTCTTTGGGACGATGAGCGGGAGAAGAACCTCGAAGAGGAGGCCCGGAAGTGGGTTGATGCCCAGGTCGAAGCTCTCGAGGCCATGCCGTCTCAGCCCCTCGAGGCGATCTTCGAATACATGTACGACGAAATGCCGCCCCACCTCTCTGAGCAGATGGCGGCGCTCAAGGCGGAGGTGGAAGGATGAGTGGCCAAAGGCAACGCCTGACGATTGCCCAGGCCGTCAGAGACGCCATGCGGGATGAAATGCGGCTGGACCCGACGGTCCTGGTTCTCGGTGAGGATGTTGGTGTCGACGGAGGCGTCTTCCGCGCCACCGATGGTTTGATCGAGGAGTTCGGTCCCGAAAGGGTGATCGACACACCCCTGGCGGAGAGCGGCATCATCGGCTTGTCGGTGGGCCTTGCCGCTACCGGGTTCCGGCCGGTCGCCGAGATGCAGTTCATGGGCTTCGTCTACCCGGCGATCAACCAACTGTTTTCCCATGCTGCGCGGATGCGTAACAGAACCCGGGGCCGGATGACGATCCCGATGGTGGTCCGCATGCCTTATGGAGGCGGCATTCACCCGCCGGAGCATCACTCGGAGAGCTACGAGAGTCTGTTCCTCAATACGCCGGGGTTCAAGGTCGTCGTGCCGTCCAATCCCTACGATGCAAAAGGCCTTTTGATTTCCGCCATGCGCAGCAACGACCCGGTTCTCTTCATGGAACCCAAGAGGATCTACCGCGCCTTTCGCGAAGAGGTGCCGGACGAGGCCTATGCAGTACCTTTGGGCTCGGCATCAGTTGCTCACACGGGGGACGATGTCAGCCTGATCGCGTGGGGCTCGATGACACGTGTGTGCCACGATGCCGCCGAGGTTTTGGCCGTTCAAGGGATTTCGGCCGAGGTCGTGGATCTTCGCAGCCTCAATCCTCTCGACCGCGATACCTTCATTGGAAGTGTCGTCAAAACTGGACGGGCGGTCGTCGTGCACGAAGCCCCAAAAACCAACGGTTTTGGTGCAGAGATCGTTGCCCAGATCAACGAGTACGCATTGATGCACCTGGAAGCTCCAGTGCAGCGGGTTTGCGGTTTCGATGTCATCTTCCCGCTGGCACACCAGGAGAAACTGTATCTGCCGAATAGAGACCGGGTGGTCGCGGCAGCGAAGAAAACGATGGAGTTTTAGGAGCTGTCAGCTATCAGCTATCAGTTCTCGGTATTGTGAGGAGAAAAGGAGTTCGTCGATGGCGTTTGTGTTTAATTTCCCCGATGTAGGAGAAGGAATTCACGAAGGGACGGTCGTTGAGTGGCTGGTGGCTGAAGGTGACATTGTTGCCGAAGATCAGCCCTTGCTCAAGGTCGAAACTGACAAGGCAATCGTCGAATTGCCGTCACCCAAGGCAGGTACGGTCCTCAAGATGCACTTCGCGGCGGGCGATCTGATCCACGTCGGTGACGCGTTGATCGTCATCGGGGAGGCGGGCGAAAGCGTGGCTGATTCCGGTGAGGCCCAGACGGCTCAGGTGGAGGAATCCGAGTCCGTTATGGCGCCGCCGGCTCCTGATGCCGGCCGGCCCGTAGCGCCTGGAATGGGGGAGAAACATCGCCGTCCCTTGGCGACACCCAAAACCAGGGTTCTTGCGCGCACACTGGGTGTTGATCTTTCGGGCGTGATCGGAACCGGTTCCGGGGGCAGGATCACCGACGACGATGTCGAGCGTGCTTCACGGGGCGAGGTTGCGTCGGCGCCGTCACCTGAGCTTCCGGTATCGGTAGATGGTATTGCCAATGTGACGGTCACTGCTGATGGTCCGGTGGAACGGGTTGCCTTGACCCACTTGCGCAAGGTCATCGCCGGCGCCATGCAGTCGTCAAAGCAGATCTCGGCTCATGTGACCCACGTTGAAGAGGCGGACGCTTCTGCGTTGATGGTCGCCTATCGAGACCTTAAACCTCAGATTGAGGCGGAGCACGGCGTCAAGTTTTCGGTCCTGCCCTTTTTCATCAAGGCCTTGGTGCAATGTCTCAAGGACTTTCCGATCTTCAACGCCTCGGTCGATGAAGACGCCGGCGAACTGATACTGAAGAAGTACTACAACATCGGCATCGCGGTTGATACGCCCCAGGGCCTGATTGTTCCGGTGATCAAGGATGCCGACACAAAGGACATGATCCAGTTGGCCCGCGAGCTCTCCGACCTGGCCGTGCGGGCGCGAGAACGGAGATTGGCGCTGGATGAGATGCGCGGGGGCAGTTGCACCATCACCAACATCGGACCGTTGGGCGGGGTATTCGCGACGCCGATTATCAATCAGCCGGAGCTGGCGATCCTCGGTCTGCACAAGATCGAACAGAGGCCGGTGGTTCGAGATGGCCAGATCGTAATTCGTGAGATGATGTATCTCTCGATCTCATTCGACCATCGGTGGATCGACGGGGCTCAAGGGGCACGTTTCATGACCGCATTTTCACGGCTCATATCCAATCCAAATCTCCTTTTTGCGAGGCTTTAAATGGTTGTCGGATCAGTTTCCAGAGGATGTCAGGTCGTCGTCATCGGCGGCGGACCTGGCGGTTATGTTGCGGCGATTCGCCTGGCACAGTTGGGCAAGGATGTCATCGTTGTCGAAAAGAGGGGGCGAATGGGTGGGGTCTGCCTCAACGAGGGTTGTATCCCGTCCAAGGCCTTGATCCATGCTACCGACGTGGCCTATGAGGCCGGACATGCCCAGGAGATGGGTGTCACTGTCGAGGGTGTGTCAGTCGACCTGGCGAAGATGGTCCAGTGGAAAGACGGTATTGTGGACCGGCTGACCGGTGGTGTTTCGTTCTTGTTTGAGAAAAACGGAGTCGAGGTCGTTGCGGGTGAAGCTCGATTTATTGACGATCGTCGCCTGGCGGTATCGACCGATGACGGGGTCGTCGAACTCGAATTCGAACAGGCCGTGATCGCCACCGGGTCGTCGCCGATGGCGCTTCCGGGTTTTGACGTCGATGGCGAGACTGTCATCGGACCTCGGGAGGCGCTCAGCCTCCAAGAGATTCCCGAACGGTTGCTCGTCATTGGCGCCGGTTACATCGGCCTCGAACTCGGCACGGTATTCCGGAAGTTGGGCTCTCAAGTTTCGGTTGTTGAATTCCTGCCGGAGATCTTCCCGACAATGGATTCAGAAGTCGGCAAGCTGCTCAAGCGGAGCCTGAAGAAACTCGGCATCAAAGTGCACCTCAGTCATCAAGCTCAAAGTCTCGAGGCCGGTTCGCCCACGGTTGTCCTCGCCGCTCACCGTGACAAGGATCAAACCCTGCGTCTGGAAGCGGACAAGGTGCTGATCAGTATTGGGCGTGTGCCCAACGCTTCCGGACTGGGCCTTGAAGCGATCGGTGTTGGTTTGGATGACAAGGGTTTTGTCGCCGTCAACGAGAAGATGCAGACAAACATCCCGGGAATCTATGCGATCGGGGATGTGGTGGGGGGCGCTCTGTTGGCCCACAAGGCCTCTCAAGAAGCCAAGGTTGCAGCAGAGGTCATCTGTGGCCAAAATGCAGCCTTTGACAGCCTTGTGCCGGCCGTCGTCTACACCGATCCGGAGATTGCCACCGTCGGAATGAGCGAGACCGAAGCCCGTGAGGCAGGCCATGAAGTTGTCACGGGGAAGTTTACCTTCAAGGCCTCGGGCCGGGCGATGTCTCTCGGTGCGACCGACGGTTTCATCAAGGCTATTGCCAATGCCGAGACCGGACTTCTGCTGGGGCTTGTCGCGGTGGGCCGGGGTGTGTCTGAATTGATTGGCGAGGCGACCGTTGCCCTTGAGATGGGTGCCTTCCTCGAAGATATTGCTTTGACCATTCACCCGCACCCGACGATGTCTGAAGCGGTCCAGGAGGCCGTAGAAGCCGCCCTGGGCAAGGCAGTCCATCAGGTTAATAATTAGCTCTCAGCTCTCAGTTCTCAGTTCTCAGTTCTCAGTCCAGGCGCTTGCAAAAATCAAGAACTAGCCACAAAGAGGCACGAAAAGGCACAAAAAGAGAAGCCAAGGGGACTGCCGGGACTGCGTCCTGGAGCGCGGGGTAGGGACATTGCGCATCGCCCCATAGGTCGATCAGGGCGCAGCCGTGGAGGTCGCGAAGCGACCAGCGTGGGCTGCACCGGGCGAACCGAGCCCGAGCCCGTTACCGTTGCCGGGCTTCAAGAATTTTCGTAGAGATCGATTTGATCATCGACGTTTGCATAGCGACAATGCGAAGTAAGTGGCCAAATCCTCTGCCAAGCAGCCCGTTATTTACAACGATGACGCTGTCGATTACGGTAACGATAACGGGCTCGGGCTTGAAGGACTCAGTGTTAGAACGGCCTCCTCTCCGGTGGGTGTTTCTCTATTTAGAGCCAGCGCTTTTGGCGTCTATCCCTTTCGCCATACCGGTCCGTGCGGTGTGTCCTCGACGAGGATTCCACGGGCCGTCAGTTCATCCCTGATGGCATCTGAGCGGGCAAAATCCTTGTTCTTCCGAGCTTCGGTGCGTTGATTAACCAGAGACTGGATTTCGTCGTCGTCGTTGGTCTCTGAGATCTCCTGTTTCGGGAAAATCCCAAGAACGTTGTCCGCTTCCGTGAACGCTTCCAAAAGCGCCGATCTGACCTTCGGAGAGATGCCCCCTCCATCGAGCGCTGTGTTGACCTTGTGGAGCACGGTGTGAAGGGCAGCCAGAGCCTTGGCGGTGTTGAGGTCATCAGCAAGTCCCTCTCGGAGCTGTCGCCGAAATGCCTCAACGTCGGCTTGGCACAGGGCGCCCTGATTTTCGACTTCGGGCGTATGCTCCAGCCGCCTCAGGGTGTTGGCGATCCTCTCGAGAGCCTGTTCGGCGGCGTGCAGGCCGTCGAATGTGAAATTGAGCTTCTGTCGATAGGGGACCGACATCAAAAGGTAGCGAATGACGATGGGGTCGTATCCCCGTTCGATCAACTCTCTCAGTGTGAAGAAATTGCCCTTGGACTTGGCCATCTTCTCACTTTCGACATTGAGGTGTTCGGCGTGCAGCCAGAAGCGGGCAAAGGGCTTTCCGGAGGCGGCTTCGGATTGTGCGATCTCGTTCTCGTGGTGGGGGAAGATATTGTCGACGCCACCGGTGTGGATGTCGAAGGACTCACCCAAGAGGCTCATCGCCATGGCGGAACACTCGAGGTGCCAACCGGGGCGACCGCTGCCGATCTCGGTATCCCAGGAAGGCTCGTCCTCTTTGGCGGCTTTCCAGAGCACGAAGTCCCGGGCATCTTCCTTCTCGTATTCGTCCGAGTCCACCCTGGCGCCGGCTTTGGTTTTGTCCAGACGGATTCTGGAGAGCTTGCCGTATGCGGGGAAGGTCGAGATTCGGTAGTAGATCGAGTCGCCGGAGCGGTAGGTGTGGCCGCCTTCTTCCAGAGTCTTGACCAGGTGGGCCATCTCGGCGATGTAATCGGTTGCTCTGGGGTAGTGCTCTGCCCGTTCGATTCTCAGGGTATCGAGGTCCTCGAAGAAGGCCTGGATAAATGTATCGGTGAACTCCCTCAGTGAGATGCCGGCCTCGTTGGCGCTGCGAATGGTCTTGTCGTCAATGTCGGTCAGGTTCATCACCTGGGTGACCCGCCAACCGAAGAGTTTCAAGGTCCTTCGGAGAATGTCCTCGAACAGAAAGGTCCGCAAGTTTCCGATGTGGGAAAAGTTGTAGACCGTCGGCCCGCAGGTGTAAAACCGGGCATGTCCCTCTTCGAGACTCTCGAATGGTTCCGGCTTCCGGGTCAGGGTGTTGTAAAAACGCAGACGAATATCGTCCATGGACTCCTCCGGCGAGGGATTGTAGCAAGGGCGGTGGCGGGGCCAAAGAGCGGTCGACCAGAACACAATTGAACCGCCAAGACGCAAAGGACGCGAAGAGAAGAGGAGAAAAATTATGGGGACGGCCAGCGGGACTCCGAATAGGCCGTTTCTATTGATGCGTTATCGACCAGAAGTTGGTGTCGCTGGACTCGAAACCATCGGCGAACACCGGCTGGGCGACGAAGGTCTTGAATATCAGGTCCCTGCCAGGATCGGCGTCGCCGTTCGACCCTACCCGCGAACCGTTCGCATAATTGTCGGACATCAGGCCTCGGATGCCGTAAATGGCGGGTGAGATCGAAGCCGTGGTGAGATGTGGCGTTTTCGCAGAGTGAGCGAATGAAGCGTAGTTCGCACTACGTAGGGACATCGCGCATCGCCCAGAGGGCAATCACGGCAAAGCCGTGGAGGCCGCGAAGCGGCCAGCGTGGGCTGGATTGAGCGAATTC
>JAOZPW010000214.1 GCA_029932545.1 Thermoanaerobaculales bacterium
ATGAGGCTGGTGAAGCCTGGGATCAATGGCATTCACCCTTTCAGCTGCTGGGAGTCGGGCAGTTGATTCGGGCGGGGTCGAGGCCTTTGCTGGGAGGCACACATTTCCCCTGAGTGACCCCGGGGAGACCTGCGGGGGTTTACAGTCCAAACGGATGTTCTGCGCAGACCCCGTGTGATTGGCGCAATAACGTCGGCTTGGTGAATCCGACTACGGATCCTTTCACCTTGACCATGGAGATCCGTATGTTCTTTGCGGTGCCGTTTTACCAGGGGCAGGATCCGGATTGTCCCATCCCGGGGCAGTCCGGGATTTGTCCGAGTGTTGGTGGCGAGAGCAACTACCACGAGGGCGAGGACGATTTCAACCTCTTGGAAGTTGAATTGCCACCTTGGGGTTGGACCCAGGTCAACAGCATCGACTATCTTTTTGAAAAGGGAACACCGTGGGGCTACGTTACAGCCAACGCGGCTTCGACTTTAATGCTCAACATCATCCCCGAAAGCGACGATCGCCCCTACTACGCCTACCTCTCCCAGGTTTTTTCCGGGGTCCATGATCGCAACGACCCGGCCTTCATGACGCCGATCCCGGGGAGGTTTCGGAGTATCTACGACGACCCGGCGAAAACCGATTCGGGGGCGACGGCATCTTCTGAAAAGGAGTGAAACGGACCTTGCGCCTCCGCGTCTCTGCGTTCAATTGTCTTTCAGGGTGAGGGCTGATGCGACGGGCGAGACGCCCATCGCTACAACCTGGTTTCTTTCTCCGTGCGAAGCGCCCCACTCCGAGGTCCTTGCCCGCACTAACCCCCTGCCGTTACTCCAAGACGACCCTGATGTCGCCGACGCCGCTCTCGGCATCAAGGTCGGAGTCTCCCGAGCCTCGCCACTCGGCCGAATGGGCGATGAAGCCCTCGCCAGTGATTTTACGCCCCTCGGCGATGATTCGAACGTCTCCGACACCGGCGGCGATTTCGACCGATCGAAAGGCAGCACTGACGCCATGAACCGTGATGTCGCCGACGCCGACTTCGATGTCGACCGGCCCCCCGATGACCTGAACTGTGGCATCACCGACGCCCAACTCCAGATCGAGGCCACCTGAGGCATTGGATACCTCGATATCGCCCACTCCCAGTTCAATACTGAGGGCCAGATGGGAAGGCAGTGTCAGCATCCAGTCTTCTTCGAATCGTCGGTCCTCGTCAACGCTTTTGAGCGTCAGCACCAGGGTATCGCCGGTCACACTGGGTTCGAGCCTGATTGCCTGGACCTGTTTTTCGGCTGCCTTGAGGGAGGAGAAGAGGCCTCCGCGGCGGGGTCTGAGTTCGACGGAGGCCACGATGAGAGAACCGCCACCGACGGTAACGTCAACATCGCCGACTCCGGCTTCGAGCCGCACGGCTTTCAAGGCTGTGCTTTCAACCTCGGCCGACAGGGTTCGAACCTCTGCCGCACCGACTGTGGTCGCGATTCCAAGGATGGCAATCAAGACGATAATCCTGGTGTGATTCATGGCGTCATTCCTCCTGCTGCATCAAGAAACGGAGAGTATGCCGAAAAGTTCTGAAACCCGGGGGGGTTGGGGCCAAAACTAAGCGGATCGCCTTGAACCCGAGCCCGAGCCCGTTACCGTTCCCGATATGTGTTTGTCACTGCCCCATGAAGCCGAACCTGGGCAAAGGCTCCTGTGGACTTTTTCAGCTGGGGCCGAACCCGAGAAGAGCCGGGCACGGGCACGGGAACGGGCTCGGGCTCGGGGAAACCCCACGGTGTACGATCACCGGCATACCCTCCAACTGCCGCCATTTGTATAACGTCGGATTGGTTTCTGCCTCGCCTTTCGAATTTCCTGGAGCGGGAGTTTCTAAGGTGCGAACCAACCTCGGCCGGCCTTGAGGAGGATGGCTCCCGAGGCAGTTTCCAATTCGAGCCGGGGGCCGTCACCGGCCAGAGTGACTGTGTCTCCCGCTTCATTGACCTCGCCCGGAAACTCAGACTTGATCTCCCCGCTTGTGGTCGTCAGAACCCCCTGGGGGCGGACGCTGTGAGGCAGAGTTACGGTGATGTCCCCTTTGAGTGACCTCATGGTGACGACGGCGTCGGAAGGCAGACTGTCCCAGTCAAGGACAAGGGACCCCCCGACGCTGGTGACGGCTACCGAACCGGAAAGGGCGGTGAGTGTGACGTCCCCTGAGGCAGTCTCGATTTCGACCTTCCGAGCGCCTCCGTTCAGGCTGATTGCTCCCGAAGAGGTGCGAGCCCAGAACCGGTCCAACGGTCTGACGACCCGCACTGCCGTCTCCCCGGAGGTCGTTCGAACCTCGAGGGCGAGAGCGGCGCCGTCGAAACTGATTGGTCCACTCCCGGTCCTCAGCCTCACCGGGTCGCCGTTGAAAAAGTCGCCCTCAACAGAAATCGCGCCGGAGGATGTCGTCAGATCGGGGATGACCGGGTGGGGGATGAGGAGGCCCAGTCGGCGCCGCCGCGTAAAGGCGCCGATGCCGAGGAATCCTTCGTCTCCCGGGTCGAGACTCAGTCTGAGACCGCTGTCACTCTCCGTGAAGGTCGGGACCCTCGTCTGAATCCACTGGTCGGCTTTCTCGGCCCCGGTACCGGCGATGCGGAGATCGGTTGTGCAGTGGACCATGGGCGTGTCTGCGGCCCGTATGAAGAGATCGACGTCCCAGACATTGACCACGACCTGGCCACCGTCCCTGACAACGAAACTGTCGGAACCAAAAAACTCCCGGACCGCGCCCTCTGCCGGGTACCCGGCCAGACCAAACAGAATGACCATCAGCATGAATGCCGTGTGCGTGAACCTCATAAATACCTCAAGTTGATTGTAGCCTTTCTTCTTGGACGGTCGGAGAGTGTGCCCTCCCCAGGCCCGAGCCCGAGCCTGTTTATTCTCAGACCTCTGACATCGGGCACGACAACGGGAACGGGAACGGGAACGGGAACGGGCTCGGGCTCGGCTGGATTAGAGGTACACTGGATGGATGAGAATACCGAAAGAGCCACGATGTGCGGGCCGAAGGCCCTGGCGAAGGCTGGCGATACTGCTGATGGGAGGATGGTGGGCCATGATGGCGTGCAACGCAGCCGAAACTGAGCCGGATCGATGGGCGGCTCTTCGGTCGGAAATGGTCAGGCGACAGCTCGAAGCCAGGGGCGTCAGGGATCCGGGTGTGCTGGCATCGATCCGTTCGGTTCCACGGCATTTGTTCATTCCGGAGGGATATCGGGATCACGCCTATGACGACTCGCCCCAGGCTATCGGTGATGGGCAGACGATTTCCCAGCCCTACATCGTTGCCTTGATGACCGAGCTCTTGGAGGTTGGGCCGGGGGCGCGTGTCCTGGAGATTGGTACGGGCTCGGGATATCAGGCTGCGGTCTTGGCGGCGATGGGCGTCGAAGTCTTCTCAATAGAGATCCGTCCTGGACTCTGTCGCAGGGCCTCGGAGACCCTGGAGGAACTGGGATACGAGAATGTCCACGTCCATTGTGGCGACGGCTACGGAGGTTGGCCTGACGAGGCGCCGTTTAACGGTATCGTGGTAACCGCCGCCCCGGAGCGCGTTCCCGCTCCGCTGCTGGATCAGTTGGCCCAGGGCGCTCACTTGGTAATTCCGGTCGGGGCCTTCTATCAGGAGCTGAAGGTGATCACCCGTGACGGCGATGAGATCGCGGAGAGGTCGGTCATTCCCGTCCGTTTTGTTCCAATGACCGGGGAGGCCGAGAGGGTGGAACCGGAGGAGTGAGGCGGGGGAGCAGGGGAGATGGGGAGATTAATTCTCAATTTTAAATTTTTAATTGGAAACACGCGGGCTTTGGAATGAGACGGATGCAATGATAATTGAGAATTTCCTTCATCCTCTTCTGAATGAGCATCCGGGCCTCCGGAAGACTACCTGGTTCTCGTGTTGGTACGGTGGAGGTTCGTTCTGACCGACTCTCGAAGACTGTCCTGGGCAATGAAGCTGATCAGTGCGGGATTGACTCGACAGGCCCGGGTCAAGTGGTAAACGGCCTCGGTCGTTCGCCCTTGACCCGCCAATGAGAGGCCCAGCCCCATCTCCGCTTCCTCATGAGGTTCAAGGGCCGCGGACCGACGGAAGGCTGCCTCGGCTTCTTCGGGAACGCCGGTCAAGAGCCGGCCCCTGCCGATGATACGCCACAGCCAAGGTGCTGAGTTCTTGGAGTGCAGTATTCTGGACCCGGCTTCGGTCTCGATTTTCTGGATGATCTGCCGGCGCATCGGGAGTGGAGCATTTTCGGCCAAAGAAAGCAGGGCTTCGGTTTGGCCTCGCCACCGGTCGAGACGAAGGTCTATTATCTGGCTGACGCAAACGCTCACAGCAACGGCCCCAACGATGACTGCCACGGCGCGCCTGACGGCCGGACGTCCAAAAAGCACTGGAACTCGAGGAGCCGGGTGGAGCCGCTCGGCCAGCAGCAGGACTGCCGGAATCAATCCGATGGCCAGATGGGTCGGGTAGTGGAGGAGGAGAAACGGTGTCCAGGCGAGAGAGGCGAGGACGATGACCGGATCTTTCAGTGGTCCGGATCGAGCGAGAGACAGAACGAAAAAGACCATCCAGAATACGCCGATAAGACCTAACTCCGACGTCAGTTGAAGCGGGTCATTGTGGGCCCATTCGAAGTGCGTTGCCAGCTCTCCGCGTTTACCGACCGACTTGTTGTGGTTCAGCCAGGTTGTTCTGGCGGGGTAAAACTCTCGGGAATACTGTCCTGCCCCTACCCCCAGGATCGGTGAATTTTCGATCATGGTCAGGGCCGCCGTCCAACCATCCTCTCGTGCCGAAAGGAGGTTGTACCAATTGCCTCTCTGAAGTTGGGTCCATTCCGCCTGAATCCTTGAACGAAGGGGGCCTGTTGAGATTGCGAGAACGGTGACTCCCGCCAGTGTCAGCGCCAGAATCCAGGCTTTCTTCGAGCGCATTAAGATGATGCACCCCAGGCCCACAAGTCCGATGGCCGCGAGGCCGGTCAGTGCCTGAGTCAGCACGGCCGTCAAGACGAGAAATGCCGGCAGCAGCCACCGAACCCATTTTCGAGGCTTTGCGAGAACTCCCGGCAGCAAGAGGGGCAGGAACAATAGACCGGCCATCGCCAGATCCGAAGGGTTGCCTGCCAGGCCGGTCAGCCTCAGGCGGTCCCCTGAGGCGACCCCCCGCACGCCTATCTCATCGATGTTGCTCAACTGGCCCAGCAGAACGACACCTGATACGACCGCCCCCCAAACGCCCCAAAGGAGAATCCGGTGGCGTTCTTCAGTTTCGAATGACGAAAGCCACAGGGCAGTCCCAATCCAGATCGTCGACACCAGAGCCTTCTGGAGGGCCAAATGCGGTGCCTGGGCCCAGACGGCCGAGAGGGTCTGAAGGGCGGGAAGAGCCACCAACGCCACAACCAGAGGGGAGACAGGAAGGGACAGCCGGCCGTGCCACAGCCGGAAGGCCGACCACCCACCGATCACCAGGGCGAGTCCACCGAGAGCCAAGGTCATCTTCGGCAGGCGGAAAGGGCTGTAGGCCCCCGAAATAACGATCACCTCGACCAAAAAGAAAATGATGCCGGTCACGAGGACTCGTCGGGCACTCTTCGACTGTGACGTGTTCTCGGCGGCGGGTTTGCGCCGCTTCTGATTGCTCATTTCAGAGTAGATATTACAGGATCGGTTCCCCGGAATCGAGTCAGGCGTAATGTCAGTTTGCGTTGGTGTCCGGGAGCGGTTCGCCACTGAATCAGAATTGGACTTTGGTATTGGCCGCGGATGATTGTTGGGCGGCCGTTGGTGCCTGGGGTAATGGGGAAGCTGATGGACCGTTTGAATCGGAGCAGCCGCTGAGCGGGGTAGCCCATCAATCGGGCCACGAGCCGCTCGACGGCACTCTCCGATAACCCGAGAGCATCCATCATCAGATTAATGACTTGCACGACATCATATTTGGCGTAGCCCCGGCTCTTGGCTGGAACCGTCTTGGGGTCGGCCAGGGCTCTTCGACCCTGGCGCATGACAAACCTCAGCGGATCGCGCAGAACCTCCTCGAGATCGTGCCGCATCAACAAGGTCTCAAATTCGTTGACGGTGACTGCAGATTCCTGTTCACTATCGGCCAGGGCTATGTCAATACGACCGTAGGGAAACCCGTGATGGGCAATCAGTTCCTCGATGTGTTGAAACAGGCCGAGACGCGGATCGGAGATATTGACCGAGGCGATGGTGTGATGAGCAACCGGAACGGTGAAGCTCTGAGTGGTGATGCATGTTTCTCGGTCGTAGGCCAGCAGGGTGGCCATTCGACTTCGGAACCGGCCCTGGTGTTCGCCGTCGAGTTCCATGAAATATACGGGGTCACTCGGATTGTGGTCGTAGGTGACACAGTTCTTCAAGCCTGCTCCGATGAAGGCCAGGTGGGCGTCGGCGTTTGGAGGCTCGATCTTTCGTTGGTCTTCGGTCAGCTCGCTCCGCAGTTCCATAGCGTCGTGGCGATAGCCGGCGTTCTGGGGAAAGAGGCTGCGGAAGGAGTCAACGAAGGGTTCCATGCGGTCCCGTTGATGCCGAAAACGCCTGGCGGTCTGAGCATCGAAGAAACCGGCGGTCGTATGGTGGGAACAGTAGAGAACCCTCCGATGGGCATCAAGTACGTTCCCAAATTGATCGTCGACCATTTTCACCACATCGATAGCGTCGAACCGGGTCCGAGGCTTGAGTGTCAGATCGAGATGA
>JAOZPW010000215.1 GCA_029932545.1 Thermoanaerobaculales bacterium
GATCCGCATGGATGATCGACGGGTTCGCATTTTTGACGGCTACCGGGTGGTACACAACGATGCTCGGGGCCCAGCCTGGGGCGGCGTGCGATTTCACCCGCAGGAAACGCCGGATACGCTGCGGGCCCTTGCGATGTGGATGACCTGGAAGACTGCGATCGTCAATATTCCGCTGGGCGGCAGCATGGGAGGCGTGGTATGTGACCCCCACGACCTTTCACGATGGGAGCAGGAAGCCTTGTGCCGGGCGTGGGTTCGCCGGCTGGCGCGAGATCTCGGGCCTGAACGGGATGTCGTCGCGCCCGACATCATGACGCATGGCCGCCACATGGTCTGGATGCTCGATGAATTCGAGGCTGTGTATGGAGGCCATCGGCCCGGCGCCATCACCGGGAAACCGGTCTATGCCGGGGGTTCTCAGGGGCGGGCCGAGGCGGCAGGTTATGGGTTGGTCTACACCCTGCGGGAGGCTCTCAAGGAACTCAGTCTGGCGCCCGACCGTGCCGTGGCTTCTGTCCAGGGATTCGGCACCGTCGGCCAACATGCCATCGATCTCTTGATCCGTATCGGCGGTACTGTCCGAAGCGTGGCATGTTTGGACCGAAGTTCCCATGCGCCGGCAACTGTCATTCGACAGGGAGGGGTTGATCTTGAGGAGCTGAGGACCTTTGCTGATCCCTTCGGCAGCATTGACTGCGAAAAGGCTCAAAGTGCAGGATACGAAATCAAGGACGGTGAGGCGTGGCTGGCCGAACCGGTGGATATTCTGATTCCCGCAGCGCTGGAAAATCAGATCAACGACTTCAACGTGCAGGCTGTTGCGCCGTCGGTCAAGCTGATTGTCGAGGGCGCCAACGGCCCGACGTCCGAAACCGCGGAGGCCACCCTTCAGGCACGAGGCGTGACGGTCATTCCCGATCTGCTGGCCAATGCCGGAGGGGTGCTTTGCTCCTACTTTGAGCAGATCCAGGCGGCATCCAATCAGTACTGGACCTTGGCCGAGGTGATGTCCCGGCTGGATCATCAGCTGACGTTTGCCTTTTTCGAGGTTGGCGAGTTGTCACGAACCAAGGGGCTGACTTTGAGGGATGCTGCATTGGTCCTGGGCATCGACCGGGTGGTTTCGGTATCGACCGATAGAGGCTGGGTGTGAAGGAGGTCCCTCTCTTCAGTCGGTCCGAGGTCGTGGACCGGCCCGCCGTGACCCGCATTGGGGGCGGCAGTCTGGGCGGCAAGGCGGCGGGGCTCTATCTGATCCAGGAGGAGATCATCCCCCTGATCGATGCCGATGAAATACTGGGTTTTTCAGTGGGTGTTCCACCGATGGTCGTCCTGGGAACCGATGTCTTTGATCGATTCATGGACGACAATAAGCTGTGGAATCTCATCGCCTCAGAGCCCCCGGACGATCATGTCGCCCTGGCCTTTCAACGGGGTGAGATGCCGGTTGAGTACGTCGGCGATCTGTGGGCGCTGATCGAGGGTATGACGACCCCGCTGGCGGTGCGTTCGTCCAGCCGATTGGAAGACGATCTCGACCATCCTTTCGCCGGGGTCTATGCTACCAAGATGGTTCCCAACAACGCATTTTCTGCCGATCAGCGGTTTTGTTTGTTGATAGAGGCGATCAAATTTGTCTGGGCCTCGACCTTTTTTGCCTCGGCGCGGTCTGCCGTCGCCGCGGCCGGCAAAATGCCTCAGGATGAAAAGATGGCGGTCATTCTGCAGGAGGTCGTGGGGCAGAGAGCGGGGGACCGGTTCTATCCGTGCGTCTCCGGCGTTGGAAGGACCTACAATTTTTATCCCTCCGGGGCTGCACAAGCATCAGACGGCGTCATCAACCTGGCGCTCGGTTTGGGGCGAACGATCGTCGATGGTGGCCGGAGCTGGGGATTTTCACCTGCTCTGCCCAAGGCGCCCCCACCGTTCAACTCGGTCGGTGAGCTGCTCAAGAATACCCAGATCCGATTCTGGGCCGTCAATATGGGCCCCGCTGAGGTTCCTGATCCCCTGCGCGAGACCGAATACCTGGTCGAAGCGGGACTGGCCGACGCCGAGGCCGATGGCGCCCTCCGGCTGCTTGTCTCGACCTATGACGCCGGATCGGACCGGCTGGATCCCGGTCTGGGTCGCCATGGTCCTCGGGCATTGACCTTTGCACCGCTGGTGGCTTCTCGAATGATCCCCTTTTCTGATCTGATGCGCCAGATGCTGGATGCCTCCCGCAAAGTCCTCGACCAGGATGTCGAAATCGAGTTTGCCGTCCGTCTTGACAGACAGCACGGCCTGCCCGCCGATGTAGGATTTCTTCAGGTTCGGCCCATGCGGGTCGTCACCGAAGGCATCGAGGTTGACGAAGCCGTGCTGGATGACCCGAGAGTGGTGATCGCCTCGACTCATGTGCTGGGCAATGGGGTCCAGGACGGCATTCGGGATGTGGTGTTCCTCGATCCGGATTCTTTCGATCCTGAGACGACCTTCGAAGTTGCAGCGGAACTCGAAGGGATTAATCGCCTGCTGGTCGCGGAGGGCCGCCCCTACATCCTGGTCGGATTCGGACGCTGGGGAACGTCGGATGCCCGCCAGGGTATTCCGGTGACCTGGGGCCAGATTTCCGGCGCCAAGATCATCGTTGAGGCCACGCTTCCGGAGGTCAATACAGATCTCAGCCAGGGTTCACACTTCTTTCACAACGTGCTGGGCTTCCGGATTCTCTATTTGTCGGTCGAACACGACGGCCCTCGGCCGATCGACTGGGCGTGGTTACGCAGCTGCCCCCGCATCCCGGGAACCGAAAGAGTGATTCACGTGCGCATCGATCACCCATTGGAAGTCCGGGTCGACGGCCGAAATATGAGGGGAGTTATTCTTCGATGACAGATCCTGACCGTCCCGTTGAGAGATTGCTCAAATCGCTCCAGGAACGAGCCAAGGAACTCAACTGCCTCTACGAGGTTGAACAGGCCCTGAGCCGGCCGGACGTTCCCTTGGAACAGGCGTTTTCAAAAGTGGTCAAAGCGATCCCCCCGGGCTGGCAGTACCCCGATGTGTGTGCGGCGCGAATCGAATATGCGGGCGGGTCCTTTGCATCTGATGATTTCAGGACCACCGAGTGGGAATTGTGTGCCGACATCAAGATTCAGGACGAGGCCGTTGGGCGGATCCGGGTCTGTTATCTCGAAGAGCGACCCCGAGAAGACTCGGGACCGTTCCTGAGGGAAGAAGAGCGTCTGGTATCGACGATTGCCGAAAGGTTGGGGCACTCCATCCTGTACCACCAACTCCACTCGATGCGCCGACAGTGGGAGGATGCCGGCCTGAAGGCCGTGAATGAAACCGAGGCGGCATGGCGAGAGCCGATGCGTCTGCTCCGTAAAACCGATCGAGTGCTCTACCTGCGGATCGCCAGAAAAATGGTCAATCATTTGGGCTGGATGGGCCTGAAGGGAGCGCACGACCTCTTGCAGACCAGCACGCATGAGATCGAACAGGAAATCGACGACGGCGCCGACAGTAACGTTCCCGCGCCGGTCAGGCCAAGAGACGACAGTCCCCTGCTGTCGGGCAGTCCATTCGAATTGGCGGCAAAGAATCTCCAGGACGAGGAAATCCTCAAGTTGATCCAGCGCTGGATTGTGGAAGAAAATGCCGCATTCTTTCCCAAGCTGCTCAATAATCCTCATGCATCGGTTGCCGAGTTGTCCGAAGGTCTGCGACGTTTCCATCACCTGATGTCCGACGGCGCCGAGTTGTCGGAGGCGACGCTGGACGATCTCCGGGTGACGTTGGTTCGGCGTTTTTTGACGACGCAGCTGTCCTTCCTCCGCATTGCGAAGAATGTCGTCAACCCCTGTGACTTCGTTGATTTGCTGGATCAGGTCATTCTTGAGGGTTCGAGTCACAGCCGCCTCGGAGGCAAGACCGCCGGCCTGTTTCTGGCGGAAAAAGCCCTCCATCGCAAGGCCGAGGAAGATCCGGACCTCGGATGGTTCAAGGTGCCGAAGAGCCGGTACCTGCCGGCGGAGTGGATCTATGACTTTATCAAGCACAACGATCTGGAAGAGGTCCTGCAGCAGAAATACCGGGACATCGGTCAGATCCGGCACGAGTACCCCAATATCATCCAGCTGTTCAAGAATTCCCGGTTTCCGCCGACCATGGTCAGTGGCTTGTCGATGGCGTTGGACGAACTGGGTGACGGCCCGATCATCGTTCGGTCCTCCAGCCGCCTCGAAGACCGCCTGGGAAGTGCGTTCTCGGGGAAATACAAGAGTCTCTTCCTGGCCAACCAGGGGACCAAGAGGCAGCGCCTTGAAGCACTGCTGGATGCCATTGCCGAGGTCTATGCCTCGGTATTCGGTCCGGACCCCATCACCTACCGGGCGGAGAGGGGCCTATTGGATTTTGACGAGGAGATGGGCATCCTGATCAACGAGGTCGTAGGACGGCGGGTGGGGGATTACTTTCTGCCGGCCTTTGCCGGAGTAGCCTTCAGTCACAACGAGTTCCGCTGGTCGGCGAGAATCGAACGAGAAGATGGTCTGATCCGCCTGGTCCCGGGTCTGGGCACTCGAGCGGTCGACCGCATTCCCGACGACTACCCCGTCCTGGCGGTTCCCAAGAAACCCCACCTCAGGGTCAATACGACTCTGGACGAGGTCATTCGCTATTCGCCGGCCAAGATCGATGTGATCAATGTTCAGAAGGGCACATTCGAGAGCCTTGATATCAAGGAGTTTCTGCTCCAGGTTGGGGCAGAATACCCGGGCTTTTCCGACGTTTTTTCGGTCGTCTCCGAGGGCATCCTCAGCCGGCCGGTCGCCATGTTGTGCAACCCCGCCAAAGATACGCTGGTTGCGGATTTCGGCGGAGTATTCGAGAACTCACAATTGATCCAACGGCTCTCCAAGGTTCTGACCACTTTAGAGGAAGCATTCGAGTCGCCGATCGACATCGAATTCGCCGTTGACGGCCAGGATTTGTATCTCCTCCAGTGCCGGCCGCAAAGTTCGGCAGACGATGAGGCGCCCGCGCCCATTCCGGCGGATTTGCCGGCGGAGGACATTCTTTTCACGGCCGATCGTTACGTCTCAAATGGTGTGGTCCCCGACATCACACACGTGGTCTTTGTCGATCCCGAGGGCTACCGCCTGTTGGAGAGCAAGAGCCAATTATTGATGGTCGGTCGCGCCGTAGGGGAACTCAACAAGATCTTGCCGAAACGGCAGTTCATCCTGATGGGACCGGGTCGATGGGGCAGCAGGGGCGACCTCAAACTGGGTGTGAGGATCACCTATGCCGATATTAACAACACCGCGGTCTTGATTGAAATGGCCCACAAGGTGGGGTCCTATGTACCGGATCTGAGTTTTGGCACACATTTCTTTCAGGATCTGGTTGAGGCGCGAATTCGCTATCTGCCCCTCTATCCCGACGAGGTCGAGGGCGGACTCAACCGGCGCTTCTTCATGGCGTGTCCCAATCTCCTGGCCGAGATGGCGCCGGAATTTGCGGCAATGGCCGATGTCATCAAGGTGATCGAAGTGCCCGCAGTCTCCCGCGGTCGGGTTTTGAGGGTGTTGATGAATGCCGATCTCGACCGGGCAGTCGGTGTGCTGATTGATCCTGGAGCACCGGCCTTTGACGGTTTGGCTCTTCCGTCGCCATCGACAGGTGGTCAGGCCCAGGGCTATTGGCAGTGGCGCCTGCGCATGGCCGAGCGCCTGGCCGCCGAAATGGACGGAGAAAGATTCGGGGTCGCGGCTCTCTATCTGATCGGTTCGACCAAGAACGCCAACGCCGGTCCCAGCTCCGACATCGATCTGGTGATTCATTTCCAAGGTGACGACGACCAACGCCGGGACCTCCTGGGTTGGCTGGACGGATGGAGCCTCTGTCTCGGAGAGATCAACTACTTGAGGACCGGCTATACCACCGGCGGCCTGTTGGACATCCATTTGATCACCGACGAAGACCTCGATAAACGAACTCCCTTTGCAGCCAAGATCGGCGCCGTAACCGATCCGGCCCGGCAATTGGCCTTGGGACAACAGTAGTTGGGAGATTAGGGAATGCGGCCACTTGTGGTTTTTATCATGGGGTTGGTGGTTCTAACTCCGTTGTCGGCTGGTGCAACCGAGCGGACGGTCGGAGCTGCGGCTTTCAGTGAAGCTCCGCGGATCGACGGTATTCTCGATGATTCGGTGTGGTCATCGGCTTCCCCTGCAACCGGCTTTGTGCAGATCGAGCCACAGTTCGGAGAGCCGTCGCCTTTTCGAACCGAGGTCCTGGTTGGCTACACCGAGGAGGCTTTGTTTGTGGCCTTCAGGTGTTTCGATCCGGAGCCGGACCAGCTGTCGGCAGCGATCACATCGAGGGACGGAGATCTTCAGGACGACGATAGTGTGACCCTTCTCCTGGATACTTTCGACGACGGCCGCAGGGCCTACTTTTTTGCAACGAACACTCTGGGGGTGCAGCAGGACGGCAAGGTGGCCGACAACGGTCGTGTAGTTGACCTCAAGTGGGATGCCTCGTGGTTTTCCGCTGCGTCGAAAACCGAAGAGGGGTGGACTGCAGAATTTGAAATTCCCTTCGAGATCTTGAAGTTCCGCGGTGGCGAGATCACAACCTGGGGGATCAACGCCCACCGAAGCGTGCCGCGGCGTCTCGAGACCTCCATGTGGTCGGGGCCTGCCGAATCGAAGTGGCGGGTTTCGGCCTTCGGGGAACTGAACGGTCTCCAGTTCGGCAG
>JAOZPW010000216.1:0-5432 GCA_029932545.1 Thermoanaerobaculales bacterium
CCCACTGACGGTCTTCAAACGGCGATCTCCATTACCAGATCATTGGCAGAGATCTTCTCCATCAGAACGACACGGAGGACACCATGTTCGCGGTACCGTTGAATCTGTCACCGCCCCGGACGCCGACGGTGGTGTCTGTCGCGGCCCCTACCCGGACTCCTTCCTTCAGAGTGGCCTGCCTACGGGTATGAAAAACAAGACGTCTCAAAGAGTGGTAAGATAAATATGAACGACGGAGGTGCTGTGATGACCGTTGCAGGGACGAAAAAGGTCACAATTTCGGTATCGGGGGAGCTGTTGGCATTCGCCGATCGCATGGCCAAGAAGACGGGTTCGACGCGGAGTAGTTTCATCAGTTTGGTGCTCAATGAAGTGAGGGAGCGGGAAATGGAACGCCTGGCCGCAGAAGGCTACCGCTATTTTGGGTCCGAAGCCCAAGAGTTTGCCGCGGCCAGTGGGTCTGCCGTGGCAGAGGCCATCGGCGAGGAATATGATGAGCATCTCTAGGGGTGAGATCTACTGGGTCGAGTTTGATCCCGTTAAGGGCAGCGAACAGGGAGGACTCAGGCCCGCGGTTGTTGTTCAAAATGATGTTGGCAACCGTTTTAGTCCGACGACCGTGGTCGCGGCAATCACGAGGACGATTCCGCCGAAACCCTATCCATTTGTCGTGATCATCGAAGCCGAGGAAAGTGGGCTGCCTGAGCGATCTGTTGTCAATTGTTCTCAACTTGCGACCATTCAAATATCCGGCTCGGGTTCCCGGATGAGACCACCGCCTGGAGAGGCGGATGTTCGCCCTATTGGCAGGCTCGGAAGGAAGAGTCTCGATAGGATTGGTGCCGCGCTTCGCTACAATATGGCGATATAGGAGCGGTTACCGACGCTGTTCCTGGATTCCTGACCCGGCCTTCGGGGCCGCTTCGCGTCCCCGCTCGGTCATTTCCCGGAGGGGCGCCATTTTCGGAACTTGTGGGAGCACAGCCCCTCCGGGAAACGACCTCGGCGGCCTACGGAGTCGGCCGAGACTCGATTGCTGACGCGCTCGCCGAGCGTTGCCCCACACAGCCTTTCCCGAAGCGAAACCGTTATCGGGAAGCCTGCCGGAGGGAAAAGCTGTGTACGGCACGCGCCGATTTTTGGTTTTGGGCACTCTCGGGTCTCGACGTCGGCGTCAGCTTAGACTCATTTGCCGAGGCGCTCGCCGGGGATTGCCACCCATGACATTGTCCGCGTCGTTGCTCAAATCGGGCCGGTGTCGAAGGACAACATCAAGGACGGCAAGCCCCGCGGGGGCACCTTCGGCCGAACGCCGGTCTTCCGGTGCGCTTTGAAACTCGAACACGGGTGGAAACGGGGGTCCACCCCTACGATTTCTGCATAGACCAGGATGTTCGTATCGATTGTGATCATGCCCCGCTTCCTTCTGACTAGTATGTTAGGCTCCGAGTTGTTCAAGGGAGGCACCGCGATGGATGACGTAAACCAGCTCATGAACGACAGGGAAAAGGATTTCCCGAACGCTTTGCTTGAGGCACGAACGATACTGCTGGAGCGCATCGTACAGGACGATTCAGACGCTGTGGGGCTGGCTACTCTGGCGCAGGTTGAATACTGGCTGGGTACCCACACGAACGACTCCGGCGAAAAGGAAGCCTACCTCGCTGATGGTGTCGAGTACGGGAAACAAGCGGCCCAAAGAGCGCCGGACTCTGTCGAGGCGAACTTCTGGTACGTCAACTGCATGGCGGCTCACGGCATGGTTCGCGGCATGATGAACAGCCTCTTCTACCTGAAGCCGATGGAGAAATTCGGTAAGAAGGCCCTCGAACTGGACGAGACCTACTTCGCCGCTGCACCGCTCCGCATGATGGGGCGGTATTACTTCAAAGTGCCCGCATGGCCTGTCGGTTCCGGTGACAAACCCAAGGGCATCGAGCTGCTGGAACGAGCAGTGGAAGTAGCTCCGGACTATCTGTACAACGCGGTCTGTCTGGCCGATGCCTACCTCGCCACCGACCGCAAAGAAGAGGCACGTGCTCTTCTGCAGAAGGTCCTCGACGCACCGGAACCCGAGGGTTTCAAACTGAGTCACACGAAGTTTCAGGGCGAGGCCAGGGAACTCATGGAGAAACTCTCGGTAACCGAATAACGAACGAGGCTCGGAGGTAGCCAGTGATAGCAAACATCGATTATTCGAAACGTGTCGCAAACATCTGTGCGGCCATGGAGAAGCAGGGCATCGATCTGCTCCTGGCCACGCGCAGCAAGAGCGTCACCTATCTCGGCGGGGCCTTTATCCCCTGGAGAAGCGTGGTCATCGTTTCACGCGATGGGTATGTCGGCCTGAACACTCTCCTGATGGATGTGGCTCGCATCAAGGACGATTCGTGGATCACGAACCTCAACGGCTGTGCGCCGATCCAGGGCCTCGAGTTGTGGGAGGTCACCCTCGAGTGGATTCAGGAAAACGGCTTCGAGGAAGCAACTATCGGAGTCGAGCTGGGACACTCGCCCCGGATGACTGCCGGGTTTCTCTTCGCCACCGAGTATGACTACCTCAGAGAAAATCTCCCCAAAGCCACTTTCGTAAATGCGGTCGGTATCACGGACGAGATCTCGTACATCAAGGATGATGAGGAGATCAAGATCATGCGGCAAGCCGCTGCAATAGCCGATGCAGCCCAGGCCCGAATTGAGGAAGAGCTGTACGTCGGTATCAGCGAAGTGGAAATCGCCGGCATTGGCGAGATGGAGATGCGGCGGCTTGGGAGTGAGTTCCACTGGCCGGTCACGGGCTCCAACGAGATCGCCTCGGGCTATCGAACCTGGTACCCGTGGGGAGGCTGCACACCGCCCACCCAGAAGATCGTGCAGCGGGGTGAAAGCCTCCTCGTCGACATGCACCCCACCTACCGCAACTACTACTCGGATCTTTCACACAACTACATTTTGGGCCAGCCTTCGCCCGCACAGCAAAAGCTCGCCGACGTCTACCTGGAAACCAGCGAAACCCTGATTGAATCGTTCAAGACCGGTACGAAGATCGGTGACGTCTGCACCACGGTGATGGCCGTTTTGGAGCGCCGGGGTTATGCCGAGTACGCGCTGCCCGGTTTCGGCCACGGTCTCGGTGTCATCGGCCACGAGTGGTTTCCGGCTATCTTCAATAACGACGAGTTCCGAGACGTGGTCCTCGAAACGAATGTGGTCGAAGTCGCCGCAGTCGTTATCAATGTCCCAGATGTGGGTGGGATGCGCCTGGAATGCCCAGTACGGGTCACGCCCAACGGTGGCGAGATGCTGTGCACGACGCCTCTGGAACTTACTATTCTCGATGTCTGATACACAGAAAAAAGGGGACAGAGTTTTTCTTTTGATTTTGAAAGGCCACCGCTCCCCACGCCGATGCGGGTAACTGTCGCGGTCGCCGTCGTCTGAGTCGCGGTCACTGCCGTCTGAGGCTGTCACTGCCGCGGCCGGGGCTGGGGCTGCAAACAGCGACCGCGATCCGTTACCTCCGCCGCGTTGGGCCGGATGGTCAGGCCCTTTGCAGCCCAAGGCAGTTGTGAATTCACACCGTGCACAGACGAAGCATCTCAACCAGGGCCGTGGCGGCTTTTTCCATATCACTGATGGCGACACATTCGTTGGTGGAGTGCTCGTTCTGTGCGCCGATACCGATGACAGCCATCTCGATGCCCTTGTTGTTGTAGATCGAGGCATCGGTGAATCCGGTGATGAAGACGCAGTCGGCCTCGATGCCGACGTGGCGCAGACCTTCTTTGGCGATTCGTACACACTCCGCATCTTCAGAGATCTGTACTGCTTTGCACAGGTTATCGGTTCTGATCTCGACCTCAGCCCCAAATTTCCCAACCTTCTCGCGGATGATGCTCTCCATCTCTTCGGCCAAAACCACCGCCTTGTCGTGGTCGGCGGAACGGCACTCGGCCAGAAAGGTCGCGCGTTCGGGCACGCCGTTGCGGATGATGCCTCCTTCAATCACTCCGACGTTGGCTGTCGACTCATGATCGAGGCGGCCGAGGCGCAAGGCTGCAATTGCTTCAGAAGCGGCCTGAATGGCGTTGATGCCCTTCTCCGGCTCCATGCCGGCATGGGCGGCTTTGCCGGTGACCTCGACATCGATGGCGAAGTATGAAGGGCCACCGATGACAATGGTATCCAGGGTGTCGTTGTCCATCAGGAAACCCATGCGGGCAGAGATCCTGGAATAGTCCATGTTCTTGACGCCGAAGAGGCCGATCTCTTCCTGCCGGCTGACGGCCAGTTCCACAGGAGGCATGACCTCGGCTCTTCGCAGGGCCTCGAAGATCTCGGCAATGCCGGCCTTGTCGTCGGCCCCCAGGATCGTATCCCCTTTGGAGCGGATGACGCCGTCGATAATTTCTGGTTCAATACCGATGCCGGGTTTCACGGTGTCGGCATGACACGACAGCAGAATAGCCTCCTTGCCCTGGACGCCTCTCGCTTCGAAACGGGCGATCAAATTGCCGTAATCATCTAAAGCGGCAACGCCACCGAGTCCGGCACATACCGTCAACAGGTAATCCATCATTTGAGCTTCGTTTCCCGATTCGGAATCGATGTGGACCATTTCCAAAAACTGCTCGACCATGCGCTTTGACATCCGGGCCTCCAACTGGCGCGCACTTTATCATCTGCCGTTGATCAGCCGATATTTCCAAAGCCCGGGTCACGATCACCTTTTGATTCCGGCTCCACCGGGTTAGTATTGATGCAGGGTAACGGGAAATGACGGCTCAGAACGAATCTCAGGGGGGATACCATGCTGAAGCCCAGGATCTTCAAGCTCGGAACGTTGTTGGTGACCCAGTGTCTTATCTTTTCGACGGTCTCTTGGGTCGGGGCGCAGCAGGTTCCCTTTTTCGTGATCGTTCATCCGGACAACGCTACAGAGATGATGAGCCGAGAGCTGATTTCCAACATTTTCTTGAAGAAAACCACGAAATGGGGGGCTGACCTCTCAGTCGAGGTGGTCGACCTCAAGTCCGAGTCTTCGATTCGGGAGGTCTTTTCCCTCGAGGTCCACAAACGCACTACTGCCGAGATCGTGAGTTACTGGAGCAAGCAGGTTGCCGCCGGTGGTCCGGCGCCTCCGCTCGAAGTTTCCGAAGCAGAGGCTGTGGCCTTCGTTCGGAAGACTCCCGGCGCTATTGCCTACGTATCGACCTCCTCATCTTTTGAGGGGGTGAAACTCGTGCCTCTTGTCATACCTCCGGTCGTTGTCAAAAAGGTGCCCCCAAACTATTCCGAAAGGGCCCTTAGATTCCGAATCGAAGGCGATGTGGTCCTGCGTCTCCTCGTCAACGAGAAGGGCAGGGTAGAAGGTGTCACGGTATTGGAAGAGTTAAAGTACGGCTTGACCGAGGAAGCGATCCGGGCGGTCA
>JAOZPW010000216.1:5442-6695 GCA_029932545.1 Thermoanaerobaculales bacterium
AACTACCAGCTCGAAGATCGTTGCATGTTGACGCTCGTGCTGGTCGGGCAGCCGGAGCTTGGGGAGCGCGTGCGGTCTATGCCGCAACTGGACCAACGGGTCGCGGTGCGGCATCACCTGACGCCGCTCAGCCCTAACGAGACGAGAAGCTACGTCGAACATCGCCTGCGCATCGCCGGTCTCCCGGAGTCGCCTTTCACCGAGGAAGCGATTCGGGCGGTCAAAAAATGGCGGTTTGAACCGGCCACGTCGGGTGGGATTTCGCTCAGCACGGAGATCGACGTCACCGTGACTTTCGGTTTGTGAGTGCGGATCGGTTCCAGAATTTTGGCAGGTCCGTCCGTGTTTCTTCAGACCGGTGTTTCGATCTGATCACCAAGCGTTTCCCACTCTGCGTTCAGACGCTCCATCTCTGATTTCAGGCTGTCTCGTTCTGAGGTCAGGCGCCGGATTTCAGCCTCGTTTCGGGTGTCGTAGAAATCGGCCCGACAGAAGAGGGCGTCGAGGTTCTCTATTTTCTTCTCGGCCTCTTCGATGGAGCTTTCGACAACGCCGAGCCTGAGTTTGAGATCTTTTTGACGTTTGAGCCGTCGCTTTTCGTCGTCGGGTGGCTGGCCCTGATCGCCGTTCTTGCGGCTCTTCTTATGTCTCTTTTCTTCGCGGGCCCTCTTGAGTACTGCACGGGAATCTAAATGGTCGTCACCGCAGCGTTCCAGGTACTCCTCGTAGGAGCCCCTGAAGTCGTTCATGCCGTCAGGAGTAATCTCGAGGATACGGTTGGCCAGGCGGGAGACAAACCAACGGTCGTGCGAGACCAGGATGATCGTGCCGTCGAAGGCTTCGAGGGCTTCGACCAGGGCTTCGATCGCCTCGAGGTCGAGGTGGTTGGTCGGCTCATCCAGCACCAGGACGTTGGGTTCGTCGACCGAGAGGCGGGCGAAGATCAGGCGGGTTGCCTCGCCCCCTGAGAGGGCGCCGAGTTTCTTCTCGACCTCTTCTCGTGAAAAAAGCACACGGCCCAGACGTCCCCGAACCCAACCGGTGTCGTGGCCTGCTGCCGCCTCGCCGAGGAAGCCCTCGACCGTGCCTGTGCGGTCTCCGAAGATATCCTTGTGGTCCTGGGCGAAGTAGCCGGCATGAGTTTCATGGCCCCAGAGAACCTCGCCCGAGTCCGCCTCGATGACGTTCATCAAGATCTTGAGCAGGGTCGACTTGCCGATGCCGTTGGGTCCGATGATGGCCAGGCGGTCGCC
>JAOZPW010000023.1:0-19682 GCA_029932545.1 Thermoanaerobaculales bacterium
TCAGGCCCAGCAGGGTCAGGGTATTCATCGTCTTGCCCATCGCCCAGATCGCCCCACAAGCGACGATCAGGGAGAAGGGAATGCATGCGACCACGATAAAGGTCATGCTGAAGCGCCTGAGAAAAACGTACAGGACCACACTGGCCAGGAGTGCCCCAAAAATTCCGGTGAAGGTCAGGTCACGCAGGGTCTTCCGAATTTCCTCTCCCTGGTTGAACCAGATCAGGAATTTGACGCCCTCCAATTCGGGATCGACTGCCATCGCGTCGACCCGGATCTGAACCTCGTCACAGATGGTGACCGCGTTGGCGTCAGCCTCGCCAGTCACCGTGACCCCGATGGCAAAATTCCCGTCAAGGTGCCGGCCGTACTCCAGGGGAGGCTCTTCGTAGACTACTTCGGCAACGTCACCGAGGCGTAGTCCGTCGGCCCGGAGCGGCAATCCGGAAATCTCTTCGATCGTCTGAAAGGCGCCCACCGTGCGAACGCTGAAGCGCCGCTCTGTGGACCGGATAACACCCACGCTGAGATCAAAGTTGCTCGAGCGCAGGATACGAACGACTGAACGCACATCAACCCCATGCGCCTCAAGATCCTGCAAACGTAGATTTATACGGACTTCCTTGGGATTGACGCCGTCGAGCCGCACCGAAGCAACGCCGTCGATCCTTTCGAGCGGCCTGACGATCTTTCGCTCCAGTAGATCGTAGCTCTCGGAGAGATCCAGATTGGACGACAACCGGCCTTCGAGTACGGGAATTTCTTCATCCCGCGAGTTCCAGCTGCCACTGATCGTGATGTCGCCGATGGTGTCCGGCAATTCACCACGAATACGATCAACCCGTTCAAGCACCTCCGCCCGTGCCAGGCTCATCTCGTGGCCCCACGAAAACTCCAAATTGATCCTGCCGTTGTCCGCATCACAGTTTGAGCGCATCGACGTGACGCCCTTGACCGAGCCCAGGACCTCCTCGATCGGTCGCACGATCAGCCGTTCGGTCTGCTCAGGTGTGGAGTTGGGGAAAGGCACCTGCACGAAGAGAACCGGTCTTTCGACCTCGGGCATGAAACCCAGAGGCAAACGGACCAGAGCCACCGAACCCAGGACCACCAGACTGATGATCACAGTCAGGGTGGCAACCGGACGGCGGATGGCCAGTTCGGGCAGGGTCATGGGCCGGCCTCGTTCTCGTCCTCCGGCATTTCCTCCCAATCCTCTTCGAGTGTTCTCACGCGCGACGGCACCACCATGTAGAGCGCCGGAATGACAACCAGGGTCAAAAGGGTACTCAGTACCAGTCCGAATGACACGGTAATCGCCAAGGGTGCTCGCAGCTCGGCGCCCTCACCCAGGGACAAGGCCATCGGCACCAGCCCCAGGACGGTCGTCAATGTGGTCATCAAGATCGGTCGAAGGCGCAGAGCGCCGCCTCTGAGAACGGCTTCCAGCTTCTCCAGCCCAGAACGCCGTAACTGGTTGACGGTATCGATCAGCACGATGGCGTTGTTGACAACGATGCCAACCAGCATGACGACGCCGATGAAGACAATAATGCTGACCGGAGTACCGGTCACCAGCAGACCCAGAACGACCCCAACCACGGCCAGGGGCACACTGAAGAGCACGATCAGCGGGTGAACGAAACTCTCAAATGTCGCCGCCATCACCAGGTAGACCAGGAAGACCGCGAGAATCAGGGCAAAGCGCAGACCATTGAACGAGACTTCCATCTCCTCGATCTGGCCGCCCAATTCAGGGCTGACCCCGGCCGGGGGCGTCTGCTCGGCCAGAACCTGCCGAATGTCGGCCACGACAGCGCCGAGGCTGCGCCCTTCGAGATTGGCACTGATCACGGCCGCCCGCTGCTGCTGGATGCGGTGGATCTCGGCGGGGCCGCGGTCCTCTATTACCTGAGCCACGGTCAATAGCCGCAGTTGTCGCCCGTCGGGCCCTTCGATTATGAGATTTCGAACGTCTTCGAAGGTCTGCCGGAACGGTTCTTTATTCCGGATCCTAATGTCGATCTGACGATCTTCCTCGCGGAATCGGGTGGGCACAGCTCCCAGAACCCTGTCACGCAGGGTCTCCGCGACCGTTCGCATATCGAGGCCGAGGGCAGCCAGCCGGGTTCGGTCGAAAATGATCTGATACTCGGGGTTCCCCTCCTCAAGCGACGAACGCAGGTCGACCAGACCATCGATTGCCCCCATCGCCGCCTCGAGTCTTTCGGTATAGCGGGTCAGGGCCTCAAGATCGTCGCTGAAAAGTACAATCTCGATTGGCGTTTTGAGGCTGAAATAGCTCGGCTTGCCGAATTTTGCGGTGAGATCCGGAATCCGGCCGAAGTGCTCTCTGAGCGCGGAGGCAACGACCTCTTCCACACCTTCGTCACGGCGGTCCTCCAGAACGACGTTGATCTGGCCGTAGTGTTCCGCTTTAGTGCTCAGGGATAGACCCCCGGAAACCAAACGACTGCCGGCTGTCGAATAGAACACCGATACCCGATCGTCATCGATCAGGTTCTCACCCATGGCGAGGACCGTTCGATCGGTCGCTCCGACTGTCGAACCCTCCGGGAGGGTCGCCTCGAAGTAGAATTCGCCCTCCGAGATCTCCGGAATCAGTTCGGTTTCCAAAAAACCGATTCCAAGCAACGACACCGCAAAAACAAGAGCAGCCACGATCAAAGTCAGCCACCGCCGCCGCAGGGCCAGCCGAAGCAACCTTTCATACCCTGTCGAAAGTGACCCCATGCGGGGCTCCGCCGCTGACGATTCTGACCGATCAGATCGTTGTCCGGGAACAGTTGCCTTGTCGCGGCCTCCGATCGCGCTGAGCATTGGGATCAACGACACGGCAACCACCAGGGATGCCGCCAGACTCAAACTGACGGTCATGGCCATGTCGCCAAAGATCTGTCCCGCAATGCCCTCGACGAAAACGATCGGCAGGAAGACCGCCACTGTGGTCAAGGTCGAAGCGATCACCGCACCGGCGACCTCCGAGGCCCCGTCAATAGCTGCCTTGGCCAGCCCAATGCCTTCATCTCTCTTGCGGTGGATCGCCTCGAGTACAACGATCGCGTTGTCCACCAGCATTCCGACCCCAAGGGTCAGACCACCGAGGCTCATGATGTTGAGCGAGATATCCAGCCGGTACATCGCCATGAAGGTAAAGAGCACCGACAACGGGATCGAGGTGGCGATGATGATGGTTGCGCGGGCGCTTCGCAGGAAGGCGATCAGAACCAGTACAGCCAAGAGGCCACCGACGATCGCAGCGGAACGAACCTCGCGGACCGCCTGTTCAATGAATCGGGACTGGTCGAAGAGAACGGTCAGTCGGTAGCCGTCGGGCAACAGGTCTTGGAATTCCCCGAGCCGGTCCCGGACCGACCGCGCCGTGGCGACGATATTGGCATCGCCTTCTTTATAGATTGCGATTTCGATGCTCTCGTCGCCATTGACCCGGGTGATCTCCTCGCGCTCACGAGCGCCCCACCGGATCTCCGCGACCTCTTTCAAACGGACCGCGGAACCCTGATTCCAGCTGATGACCAGGTCGCCGATTTCTTCGAGGTCCTGGTACTCGTTGACCGTACGGATCAGATACTGTGTATCGGCGCCTTTGAGCGATCCCCCGGGCAGATTGATGTTCGAAATACCGACGACTTCTCGGATCCGGTCCAGAGGGATCCTCAGTGCAGCGAGCCGCTCCTGGTCGACCTCGATCTGGATCTCTTCTTCCAACCCACCCTTGATGCGGGCTGAAGCGACGCCGAGTATGGTTTCAAATGCCGGTTTGAGCTTGAGGTCCGCCAGACGCCTGCCGGCCATCAGATCACCCGGACTGCCCAGTGCTATACGGAGGATTGGGTCCAGCGAGGGGTCAAAGCGCAGGACGACTGGATCATCCGCCTCTTCAGGCAGGATCAGGCGGTCAAGCTTTTCGCGCACGTCCAACAGGAGCAGATCCATGTCGGCGCCCCATGCGAACTCCAGGGTGACCTCGGACACACCCGGTCTCGAAACCGAATGGATCGAGCGAAGCCCCCTCAGGACGCCCACGACTTCCTCGACTGGTCGCGTTATCAAATTCTCGACTTCTGCCGGCGCCGTGTCGGAGAAATCAGTCTGAACCGTCAATGAGGGGTAGCTGATGTCGGGCAGCAGGTCCAGCGACAGGCGTTGATAACCCACAACACCGAAGGCTGCAAAGGCGATCGCCGTCATCAAGACCGCAACGCGGCGGCGCACCGCCAGGGCGACGAAGGATCGCATCAGTTCTCCGACGAATCAGAGCCGTCAGGGCCGTCCCCGCCGAGGTTGAGTTTCTCCAGGATGGAAATCTTCTGCCCATCGGCTAGTGACCTTTGGCCCTGAATGACCACGCTGTCACCCTCATCCACGCCCGCGAGGATTTCGGTAAATTGATCGTCTTCGAATCCGATCTCCACCACTCGGCGCTGAGCCTTCTCACCGTCGGCGATAAAAACAACCTTATCCTCGTGATCCGTCTGAACTGCGATCCGCGGAACGACAAGCACGCCGTCGTGGCGATCGGTGACGATCGAAACCTCAGCGAAGTCGCCCGGACGCGTACTCGAGGGGAAGTCGATGATCTCGACAGTAACTTTGATTGTGCCCGAGGCCGAGTCGACCACGGGGCTGACCAGAAGGATGTGGCCCTCCAGGCGATCGCCGGTCGAGTCCACCACCAACTGCACAGGCTGGTCGGTCTGGATATTTCTGAATTCCCGTGCCGGTACGTGAACCCGCGCGAGAAGCCGGCTGAGGTCGGCCAATGTGAACAACACCGTGCCGTTAGACACCGTTCGACCCTGATCGACCGAACGGGCAACGACCCTTCCGGAGAAAGGAGACTGCACCCGCGTGTAGGACAGCTCGAGGGTTGCCAACTCCCACGCCGCCTCCGCCGCTTTCATCTGGCTACGAGCGGCATCGGCAGCCTCAGCGGAGACCAGACCCTGGGCCAGCATCTTCTCGCTTCGCTCGAGTTGCAAGCGCTGCTGGTGCAGCTCAACCTCGGCTTGGGTCACCCTGTGGCGGTATTCGGCATCCTCGATCTCAATCAAGACCTGGCCTTCAGCAACCCGATCTCCCTCCTCGGCCGCGAGCGACTGGATGATCCCGTTGACCCTGGCCAGCACGTCGGCCTCCTTGTTGGGGTCGAGTGAGGCGGTCGCCGAGTAGTAGGTCGCGATATCGCCCCACCGGACCTGCTCTACGGCTACTGCCGCGGTCGGCAGCGGTGGCTTGCCTCCCGGCCCACCTCGAGCGGCCTCCGACGCTCCAGGGCGTCGACCGCCAGGACGGCCGGGCTTGGCCGACGCCTCGTCGTTGCCACCATTACATCCCGTCAGAGTCAGGAAAAAGACGAGTGCCAGACCTGCCCCTCCCGTGATTCGTCTGATTCTGTTCATTTTCGTGTTTGTAATCATCGTCATTCCAGCCTCGTGCCCCTATCGCTGTGTATTTGTGAACTCGAATCGAGCGCACCCGGTCAGGACAACCCACCGCCACGCTCCCCCATTTCCTCAGTTGATACGGATGGTGGGTGCGAATGTTTGATTACCGCCGCCCTCCGCCGCCAGCGTCAATGAACGGACCGCCCTCTTCCGAATCCAACCCGCAGTTTCCGAGCGATGGATAGACTTCAGCGTAAACCCGAAGCATCTCCTCGAAGGGGAAGTCGGCAAAAGTCCCCCGCTCCCGGATGTACTCCATGTGACGTTTGCCGCTTGCGTCGAAGGGCTGAAAAAGGGTGTCTGAGATTCCGTCAAACTCCAAAGGCAAGACGCCAAACCGTTCGCACAGCCTTGAATTGAATGTCGGCGTCACCTTCACCCAGCGATCCTCGAGGAATACCTCAGTGAATCCGTGGAACGCGAAGACGTCGGTCCCCAACTGTTCCAAAAGACGCGGTGTCGCCAGATGGTTCCTGACATCGGCGTATCCCAGGCGGGTGGGCAAGCCGACAGCCCGCCCCGCGGCCGCCATCACGATCGCCTTGGGTACACAGTAGGCAGTTCTTCCTCCCAGGATCACGGAGGCCCGATAGGCATCCCGATCGAGATTGACGCTGTAGGGGTCGTACCACAGCTCGTCCCGCACGGCATTGAAAAGCAGAATGGCCTTGGCACGCGGGTCGTCGACCGAACCGACAACACGCGTTACAAAGGATTGGACAGCGTCACTCTCAAAATCGATAAAATAGGTCGAAGCCAGGTATTCGTTCATAGGAACCTCACGCCGCCTCTATCGCCACGAGAACGCCCCCCTGCCAGACACAGCCACCCGGCGATCATCACCAGACCACCCATCACCGCACCAATCGTCAGGAATATTCGTTCCATTATCTTGCTCCAGCCCCAGGGTACCTCAAGCGTGGAACGCGTGACTCTGCCGCCGTCGTAGTTTTTGTCCTCGATTTCCAGCCGCGGCCTCCGAGGGCGCCTCGAGGCCAAGGTAGAATCCAGGAGCCAATTGAAACACTCTGGAGGCATCATGCTCACTCGAATCACCCTCGTTTTCGCCCTCTGCGCTCTCATAACGTCCTGCTCAGGACCTGCGGTCCAAGAACAAACCACCGCCGTTGTTGAAGCGCCTGCACCTGCGACCGGGCTGGTGATCGTCCAGGCCCCGGACGGCGTCGAGATCGCGGCGACAGTTTACAGTGCCGGCGATCCGACCCTGATCCTAGTCCACGGCTGGATGTGTGACCAAACCTACTGGAACACTCAGGTTTCGGCCCTTTCCCAGCTTTTCGGAGTCGTCACGGTTGATGTGGCAGGCCACGGTCTGTCGGGAACCGACCGGCAGAAATGGACCATCTCCTCACTCGGCGACGATGTCGGGGCCGTCATCGCGCACCTGCACCTCCAGAACGTTATCGTCATAGGGCATTCGATGGGCGGACGGGTCGCGCTCGAAGTCGCGCGGTTAATGCCGGGAACCGTCGTGGGCGTCATCGGCATCGACACCCTTCAGGACGCCGATCAGAAATGGGACCCCGAAGAGACTGAATCCCTCCTCGCCGGCTTTGAACAGGACTTCGACGCGGCATGTGACTCCTTTGTTCGGTCGATGTTTGGCACGCAGGCCGATCAGGCTCTGGTTGACCGAGTGGCCGCGGACATGTGCAGTGGACCGGGCACGATCGGTGCAGCACTCCTGCGGAACTACGTCGACTACGACGTGGCATCGGCCTTTAAAAACGCAGGAGTACCAGTGCGTTGCGTTAATGCCGACAAATGGCCAACCAACATTGAAGCCAACAGAAAGTACGCCGACTTCGACGCCGTCATCCTTCCGGGCTACGGGCACTTTCTGATGCAGGAAGCCCCCGAGGAACTCACCCAGGCCCTGATCAAAACCGTGAACGCCATAGCGGCCGGAGATCCTCATCAATAAGGATTCTTTGTGGCTATTTCCTGGGTTTTGCATGCGGCTCAATCGTTTGGCAGCCCTCTTCCCAGCCGTCCGGTTTTCCAGCTTTCCAGCATTCCAACATCTGTTTGAAATACCATGGTGACCCACTTTGTTGTCCGACACGGCCGCACAAGGAGATCTCGGTGTCAACGGATTCGCAATTCCCCTCGCCCCTTTCGTCTCTCTCGAGCCCGGAGTACATCGACCAACTGTACGGCCGGTGGACTGCTGACCCCCAATCGGTGCCTGAGGCTTGGCGTCATTTCTTCGCCGGATTTGAGCTGGGCGCCGACCGGGTGGGCGCCGGCCCCCAAGCTGACGATGCCCAATCGCGCGTTGCGAGCCTGATCTTCGGTTACCGAAGCCGGGGCCACATTAGCGCCGACGTTAACCCTCTCGAGGAACAACCGGATCCCGATCCCGAGCTGACCGTCGAAAATTTCGGCTTTTTGCCAGACGATCTCGAGCGGGTATTTGACACTGGCCACTTGGGCATGGCGCAGCGGGCTACCCTGTCCGAGATTGTTGAATTCTTGAGGGATACCTACTGCGGCAGTGTCGGCGTAGAATACATCCACATCCAGGATCGAGAGATTCGCCGATGGCTTCAGGCCGAAATGGAGCCCCAGCGAAACCGCGTCGAAATCAAACAGGAAGAGAAGATTCGCCTCCTCGGCCACCTGGTCGATGCCGAACTCTTTGAGAGCTTCATCCACAGTCGGTACCAGGGCCAGAAGAGGTTCTCTCTCGAAGGGGCCGAGAGCCTGATCCCTGCAATGCACCAATTCATGGAAACCGCAGCGGCCACTGGCGCCAATGAAGTGGTCATCGGCATGGCTCACCGCGGCCGGCTCAACGTCTTGACCAACATACTCCACAAACCCTACGACATGATCTTCCACGAGTTCGAGGACAATATCCAACCGCACTCGGAGTCGGGAGGGGACGTCAAGTACCACCGGGGCTACTCATCGTTCTACACCACGACTGACGGCGCCCGACTGCACTTGAGTTTGACCGCCAACCCCTCCCACCTCGAAGCGGTCAATCCGGTGGTCGAAGGCCGAACTCGTGCCAAACAGCGGCGGCGAGGGGATACCGCCGATCGAAGCCTGATCCTCCCGCTGTTGATCCACGGCGATGCCGCCTTCGCCGGTCAGGGACTGGTGGCCGAGACCCTCAACCTCTCCCAACTCAGGGGTTACCAGGTCGGCGGTACGATTCACATCATCATCAACAATCAGATCGGCTTCACTACCTCGCCTGGCGACGCGCGTTCGACTCTTTACCCTACCGACGTCGCAAAAATGATCGAGGCGCCGATCTTTCATGTCAATGGCGATGACCCCGAGGCCGTCTGTTACGTCGTCGACCTGGCGCTGCGTTTCCGGCAGACGTTCCATCGCGATGTCATCATCGACATGCTGTGCTACCGAAAATACGGCCACAACGAAGGCGACGAGCCGGCGTTCACGCAGCCGGTGACGTACCAGAAAATTCGAAATCGGCCACCCGTCCGAAAATCGTACCAGCTCAAGCTGGAAGGTAGACAGGACCTGACTCTCGAAGAAAGCTCCGAGATCGAACAGAATCTGAAGAATCGGCTGTATGACGCCTTCGCCACGGTCAAAGAGACTTGCCCGGTCCCTCTGGAAAACGAACACGCCTTTGGCAGCATTTGGCAGGGTCTCAATCGTCCCTACTGTTTTGCTTGTGAACCCACCGCGGTAGACCATCAAACCCTGGTCCGAGTCGCCCAGGCGCTGACGACGGTTCCGGAGGATTTTAACCTCAACCGAAAAATCGAGCGGCGCCTGCCGGCCCAACTGGAGGTCATTCAGAACCGAGGTGAGGTCGACTGGGGTTTGGCAGAGTTATTGGCCTACGGAACACTGCTCACAGAAGGGCTGCCCGTCCGCCTTTCTGGCCAAGACAGCATCAGAGGCACCTTCAGCCACCGCCACGCGGGATGGTTCGACACCAAAGACGGCGAAAAGTACTTCCCGCTCAACCACATCTCAGACGACCAGGCCGATTTCTGTGCCTACAACTCGATGTTGTCCGAGGCTGCTGTTCTGGGCTTCGACTACGGCTACGCGCTGGTCGAACCCAACATGCTGGTGCTCTGGGAAGCGCAATTCGGTGATTTCGCAAACGGTGCACAGGTGATCATCGACCAGTTCATCACAGTCGCAATGGACAAGTGGGAGCGCGCCTGTGGTTTGGTCATGTTGTTGCCGCACGGCTACGAAGGCCAAGGGCCTGAACACTCCAGCGCCTATTTGGAACGCTACCTGGCTGCATGCGCTGAAGACAACATTCAGGTCTGCAATCTGACAACCCCCGCGCAGTTCTTTCATGTCCTCAGGCGTCAACTCAAACGATCCTTTCGCAGACCATTGGTCATCATGGCGCCCAAGAGCCTGCTTCGCCACAAGTACTGCGTGTCTCCCGTAGCCGACCTGATCGATGGGCACTTTTCCGAGATTCTCGACGACCCCTCCCCTCCCACAAATCCGGAACGCCTTGTGCTGTGCTCCGGCAAGGTTTATTACGACCTCATCGAGGGCCGGGAACGCCTTGGTCGAGAAGAAAACGTGGCCGTCATCAGGGTCGAGCAGTTCTATCCCCTCAATGAAGAGCTGTTGCGAACAATCACCAAGCCCTATACCGGCGTTACAGAAATCTGTTGGGTCCAGGAAGAAACCGAGAATCGCGGGGGCTGGACCTTCATGAGACCACGAATCGAGGCCCTTTTCTCAGATCAACGGATTCGGTATATCGGGAGAGCCCCTTCGGCCTCTCCGGCCACCGGGTCTTCAAGAGTTCACCGAGAAGAGCAAGAGCAGATCGTGCGACACGCGATCAGCGACGGGAGTGAGAAATGAGCATCGTAGACATCAAAATTCCCCAGGTAGGAGAGAGCATCTCCGAGGGCGTGCTGGTCGAGTGGGTTGTCGCTGACGGCGACATCGCGCGCATCGACGAACCGCTTCTGATACTTGAGACCGACAAGATCACGATGACGGTTGCGGCCGAGGCCACGGGGCGTTTGAAGACCATCACCCTTCCCGACGAGGTCGTTCTAATTGATCAAGTTGTTGGAACGATAGATACTTCAGCAGTTACTGATGCCCCACAAGTTGCGGCTATCGTTGCCCCCGACGCCGAGACCCCGGCAGAACCGGCCGCGGCTCTCGAGGGCCTTTCCCCCGCAGTTCGACGTCTGGTCGCGGAGCACGGGCTCGACCCATCTCTGATTGAAGGATCCGGCAAGGACGGCCGAATACTCAAAGGTGATGTTCTTGTTTTTATGGAGCGGGGGGCTGCGCCGGCGCAAGAGACCCCGGTTCCGGCTCCGGCAGCACCCAAAAAATCGCCGGTCGTACCACCCGGCGAACGGCAGACCCGCACGCCGATGTCCCGTCTGCGCCACCGACTGGCCGAGCGCCTGGTCGAAGTCCAGCAAACAACAGCAATGCTGACGACCTTCAACGAGGCCGACATGAGTCGGGTCATCGCGCTCCGCACCCAATACAAGGAAGGCTTCAAGGAAAAGCACGGCGTCGGTCTGGGTTTCATGTCCTTCTTTCTCAAGGCAACCGTCGAAGCCCTCAAGGCGGTCCCCGATGTCAATGCCTGGGTCGATGGCGACGACATCGTGCAGAACCACTACTACGACATCGGCGTCGCCGTCAGTTCCGAAAAAGGGCTGGTAGTCCCGGTCGTACGGGATGCCGACACCCTGTCTTTTGCAGGCGTCGAAAGCGAAATCAAACGATTGGCCCAGAGCGCCCAGGATCGAACGCTGGAGTTGAGTGACCTCTCGGGCGGCGTTTTCACGATATCCAACGGCGGAATCTTTGAGTCCTTGATGTCGACACCAATTCTCAACCCACCCCAGAGCGCCATCCTCGGTATGCACGCCATCAAGAAGAGGCCCATCGCCATCGGCGACGAGGTTGTCGTGCGTCCGATGATGTACCTGGCCGTGTCGTACGATCACAGGATCGTTGACGGCAAAGAGGCCGTCACCTTCCTCAAGCGAATCGTCGACTGTATTGAGAACCCCGAGCGCCTGATGTTGGAGGTATGAAATGGATCGCTACGATCTCGTCGCCATCGGCGCCGGCCCCGGTGGTTATGTCTGCGCGATCCGTGCCGCTCAACTCGGGCTCAATGTTGCCCTGATTGAGAAGAACCCGACCCTCGGCGGTACGTGCCTCAACATCGGCTGCATTCCCTCGAAGGCCTTACTTGAGAGTTCCGAACTTCTGGTCTCCGCCCGAGACCATTTCTCTGTCCACGGGATCTCGGTGGGAACACCTGCGATCGACATCGAGACGATGCAAGGCCGCAAGACCAAGATCGTCGAAGAATTGGTCGGCGGCGTCGCAATGCTGATGAAGAAGAACAAAGTGACGGTTTTGACCGGAAGAGGTGAACTCAAGGCTGCCGATCTCGTCGCCGTTCATGGTGACGACGGCACGACCGAGATCGGCGCTTCGGCCGTTGTGTTGGCGATGGGCTCCGCCGCGGTCGAGTTGCCCTTCATGCCGTTTGACGGTCAGCGCATCATCAGCTCGACCGAAGCCCTGGCCCTCACCAAGGTCCCGAAGAGCCTTCTCGTCGTTGGCGCCGGCGCCGTCGGGCTGGAGTTGGGCTCCGTCTGGGCCCGGCTCGGCGCCGAGGTCACTGTCGTCGAGTTCCTGCCTCAGATCACGCCCTTTGCCGACAAGCAGATTGCCGGCTCACTGCAACGCTCACTCGCCGCTCAAGGGCTCGATATCCGTCTCTCAACCAAAGTCACCGCGGCCAAGGTCCTCAAAACCGGCGTCAAGGTCACCGTCGAAAATGCCAAGGGCGAGAGCGGGGATCTCAAGGTCGACACCGTTCTGGTCGCCGTCGGCAGGAGGCCGGTCAGTAGCGGCACCGGACTGGAGGCCATCGGCATTACTATCAATTCTGGCGGCAGAGTGACAATCGACGAGCAATTCCGGACCAACATCCCGAATGTCTACGCCATCGGCGATCTGGTTGAGGGGCCGATGTTGGCTCACAAGGCCGAGGACGAAGGCGTCGCCGTCGCAGAGATCCTGGCGGGCAAGCCGGGCCACGTCAACTACGACGTCATCCCCAGCGTGGTCTACACCGATCCTGAACTCGCAATGGTCGGACAAACCGAGGCACAACTGAAAGATGCCGGCATCGCATTTAATACCGGAAGATTCATGTTCCGGGCCAACGGGCGCGCCAAGGCCCTGGGGCAGGAAGAGGGCATGGTCAAAATCCTGGCCGACAAGACTACTGACAAAATCCTAGGGGTGCACATGGTCGGACCACGGGTCTCCGAGTTGATCGCCGAAGCCGTTGCCGTGATGGAGTTCCATGGCTCCGCGGAAGATCTTGCGCGAACCTGCCATGCCCACCCCACGCTCTCCGAAGTGGTCAAGGAGGCTGCGATGGCCGCTGCAAAGAGGGCGATTCACAGTTAGACTCCCCGCCGAAAAAGGGGGAGCTCTCAATGCTCAAACGTATCTCAGTCGTTCTCATTCTTGTCATTCTTTCAACAGCCCCTGCATTTACTGCAGATCTGGCCTCACTGCTTCGTTCGGTTGAAGCGGTTCCGGTCTCGCCGTCCCAGGGTACCGGCAACACCGCAACGGAGGTCTTAAAAACAACCATCCGCGGGACCACCTACATCGTCACCACCAGTCTGACCGATCCCACTTGTGATACCGGTTTTGGAGGCTATGTTGATCTGGAGAGTTTCGGAATTTTCCCTCAGAGCGGAATCGTCGGCGACGGTTTGGCGTGGAGTGCCTTTGTGGCACAGGATCCCTTCCAGCATTTCGGTGGGAGCTTTGTTGGATTGAATTTCACCGACGACGGCCTGGTGCAGTTCGCTTCGACCGATGTCTCGGTCCCTCCTCAGTCCCTGCCTGACGCGACCACGCCGAATGATCTGATCGCCGCCCTTTGGGCGGATCTTGAGATTGTCTACGATGCCGGCACCAACCGCGGGGTCTCCCTCGCAACTGCAGGATCCGATACCACCATCATTGAATTCGACGACCCGGTATTGGCGGGAACCGCAACGATCGTCGGAGACTTTGGATTCATCATTCACAGCACCATCAACAATACGATTGGGAACCCGGAGATCATCATTGCCTTCGACAACTTGCAGACGTTACCTGCCGTGGCCACGATCGGCGCCGAGAACGCAGACGGCACGATCGCCGCACCATTCCTCAACGCGACAGACCCGTCGGCCCTGCTCTCAGACGGCCTGATGATCTGCTTCGATTGGGACGGCGTCTTACCGGTTGAGCTGCAGTCCTTCAATGTAGAGTAGATTCCTTGCATTCGAGATCAAGGCCCCGCCTCGGCGGGGCCTTTTTTTGTTCCGGCTTCTCCGGGTCTGCATCTGCTAACATCTGCTCATGATGGATGCACCCTCCCCCCCAGACCGGCCCGACGCCGGGAGGTTCGAAGAAGCACTGTCGGTATTCCAACAGTACCTTTCAGACCAGGTGGCGCCATTGGTCTTGGTGGATGAAGGCGAGGATTTGACCTCCGTGCCGTCTGAACTTCTGGCAAAAGAGATCCAGAATTGGATTTCCCGCCAATATCGCTCAGCAACTGACCACGCTCCTGTTTCGGATTTTCTCTACCACGTTGCCCGAAAAATACAGCACCTGAAGGACCTTCAGCTACTCCCCGAGCAGTCGTTCATTCCTTTTTTGACCAGAGTGCTTGAGATTCTTGTTCAGTTGTGTCCCGAAGCCGATAGGGCCGGATTGATCACCGACCTCGAGGGGCTTCGGGAATACTCCTCGCTGCAATCGGGACCACTTAGAATTGACCAACCTTCCGGCCGAGGAAGCACGGCTGTAGAATCAACGGTGCCTGGATCCGGCCGCCCATCTGCTGCAGTACCCAACGCTCAGGCCCAATCATCGTCGCCCACCTCGTTGACCGTGGACCAGATGAGGCGCATGGAATTGCTGCTTCGCCGCCTGGAGAGTATTCCCTCGACCGCACCGGCCTCAACACACAGCAGGTCCGTCCAGGGAGTTTCCCAATTCGTGGCTGCAGAAGCGGTCGTCTCTGCGGCTTCCTCCACAAACAACGCCGGTGAACTCCAAGAGCTCTTGAACTCCATGCGGGTTCCGGGCCTTCCAACGGCGCCCGAGGACATTCTCAAGGTACTCGCCCAACGGCTCCCGGATTGGGCTGCGCCTCAAGAGGCAAACGCAAATGTCAGTCCGAAGACCGTTGATGCGGTCCACAAAATGGTATCCCTGGCGGAGACTCCCCAGGCAACCACCCTGCGTTTCCAACAATTGGTAAAAACCGCCGCTGATGAATTCAATCATGGAGCAATAGGGCGTGCCGTCACACTCTTGGACTTGGCACGAAACATGATTGACCGGAAAGAGATCAAGATTGGTTCTGCAGCTCTTGTTCGAGACAAGGGCCATAGCCTACTCGATGAGGATCAAGTTCGGGAATTTGTCAACGATGAGAGCACACATCCACTATTGAAGCGTGTTCTTGGCTTTTTTGACGATTATTCCGTAGAACAACTCTTCGCTGAACTGGAGACCGGTGACGAACGGGAGTATCGGCGATTGATCCTCAACATCTTGCAGATTCTGGGGCGCCCTGCCCGTGAGGAAGCTCTTACCAGACTTCGCGAGTCCATCAGGGACGGTGGAACCCTCCCCTGGTTCTTAGAAAGAAACCTCATCTTCCTCCTCAGAGAGATTCCAAGGGTCGAGAACGAGAATCCCGGTCCCGAGATTGACGCATTACTGTGGCTCTCACAGCCAAACTGTCACTATGCAACTGCCCGAGAGGCCATGATGACCCTGGGGCAGATTCCAGACCTCAGGGCAGCCAATACGCTCCAAGCCAGGGTTGCCGATTTGGAACGGTCACTTCTGGGCCGGCTGGAACTTCCCTATGAACAAAAGGAGATCGTGAGCCTCCTGGATCGGGCAATCGGCGCACTGGCAACGCTCCCCCTGAAACAGGCACGGCGCGCCGCGGTACACCATGTATTGGCAAACAAACCTCAGTTCGGAGATGCGGCCGCGCGCATTGTTCCATTGGCTCAGCAGGATCTCTGTGAGGATCAAGAACTCGTCACCCAAATGGTCGAGGCCATTCGCAGCAAACTCCCCGTCGTGGTTTTTGGGAGAACCGTACCCTCCGCAAAACGGTCAGCAATGATTTCAGGGATCTTACAGGCCCTGTCGGGAACCGACCTGCCACAGGTTCGGGAATTGCTCGACGAGATCATCAAGGGTTACCCAAAGGAAACATACAGCACCTCGGCAATAAGGATATTAAGGACTCTCGAGAGCAGGAGAACCGGGGACACCGAAAAGAGCGCAACGATTTCGGGGGACCTGCTTCTGCTCAGTCTGCCCAACCTGCTGCAGAGCATCTCCGATGCCAAAATGACGGGGACCTTAAATCTCATCGGTGATGGCGGAGGGGGCATCAGGAGAGAAATGGGCTTCATCAACGGGGATATTGTAACTGCACAAGCCGGCCACATCCCCGGGTTGCAGGCAGGATATGATCTGCTTCAGAAGAATGACGCCAACAGTTTTGTCTTTGTCAGTCGGAATACCCCTGAACAACCGCCAGGCGATGGTGAACTCCACCCTGTCCTGCCGTTCCTGCTGGAGGCCATGCGCCGTGTCGACGAATTTCAACAGGCGGAGGCGCTGGTTCCCGCTGAGGCGCGATTCTCGGAAACAAAAATTCGACCCACCCAGGTAGCCGACGAACAAGACACCACCTTCCTCCGAAATCTCTGGGAAAAGGCGAGTTCCGGAATATCACCAGCCCAATGCGAAACCCAGTTTCCAGTCGATTCCTACCGAATTCGACGCTGTTACGAACACTGGCTCCAAGAGGGTTCTTTGACTCCTTTCTCTGAAGTCAAGAAGACCACCAACTCAGAGAATTGAACCCACCCCCCAACCTCTCCCCTTCCCTGCCTCCCAGTTTCCTCGCTTCCCGCTCTCCACGGTACAATGATCGCCGATGCAGTCATCATTCGATCAGATTCGTAACGCCCTCTCGTCCGCCTACCCTTTGACCCTGCTGGTCAGCCTGGAAGAGGAAAGGATGGAGAAGCTCCTGGAGCGGTTTGCCGCCGGGGCCAAACCCGAACCGTTTCCGGTCTCCGTATGGAACTGCGTCGACGGATTCAGCCATGAGGGCGGCGAGGCCTTCACTGATCCGATGCAGGCCCTGGCCTGGCTTTCCACCGACCACGCCCCCAGAGGTTTCTACCTGTTCAAGGACCTGGAGGGGCTCTGGAACGACCGCAAGTTCTTGAGGCGCCTGCGCGATACGGCGATGAAGGTCTGCGGCACCGGACGCTACCTCTTTGCTCTTAGTGCCAACGTGGATCTTCCGGAGAGTCTCAAGCCCTTGACCTACGTCGTCATTTCACTCTTCCCCGATGACGAAGAAATTCAATCAATGGCGAAAGCCATTCTCAATAAACAACGGGTGACACCCGCCATTATCGAACGTCTGGTTCTGGCCCTTCGCGGCATGAGCCTGACCGAGGCCGAACACCTTCTCAAACGTCTGACAGTTCGTCACCCGGATCTTGGCGAAGATTTCTTCCGAGCCGTCCTCGACGACAAGGAACAAATAACCCGCAAGGAGGGCATCCTGGAGTTCGTCTCACCCGACGATTCCCTGTCGGACCTTGGGGGCCTGGATCAGCTCAAAACATGGGTCCGGGAACGGGATAGTCTCTTCCAACCGGGCGCCGGGGACTCAGACCTGCCTTCACCCAAAGGTGTCCTGCTGATGGGTATTTCAGGTTGTGGCAAGAGCCTCGCCGTCAAGGTAATTGCCAACGAATGGGGACTGCCTCTCTTCCGTTTGGACATGAATCTGGTTTTCGCCGGCACCAAGGGCACAGCGGAATGGGTCTTCCACCGGGCGCTCGAGGCGATTGAGAGCCTGGCGCCTGCGGTACTCTGGATCGACGAGATAGAAATGGGCATCGGGGGCTACCACGAAGGTGCAACCGGATCGATGACACGGATTTTCTCGACCTTCTTGACCTGGATGCAGGAACACAAGGCCCAGGTCTTCGTTGCCGCGACTGCCAACCGCATCAATCTACTGCCTGCCGAGATCCTCCGAAAGGGACGTTTCGACCAGGTCTTCTTCGTCGATCTTCCGGCGGACGAAGAACGCAAGGAGATCCTCAATATCCACCTGAGGCGCAACGGTCTGGACCCGGCGAAATATGATCTGATCCTGCTGTCGTCTGCGACACGAGGCTGGAACGGCGCCGAGATCGAGCAGGCGGCCATTCAGGCCCGCGTGACCGCCCACGCCAAGGGCAGCGAGGTTGCCCAGAACGATCTTCTGGCAGCCTTCGGGAAAATCATCCCTCTCTCCAGAACGATGGAAGAACAGATCAAAGCGATCAGGTCATGGGCCAGGACCCGAGCCCTGCCGGCGACGACTCCGGCGAAGCCAGAGCTATGATTCACAGTGCCCTCAAAACCAATGCAGGCTAACCCTCCCCCCATAACCCGCCTCCTGGTGCGGCCGGGCCAGGGGGGCTCTCGGCTTGACCTCTTCCTGCCCGAGGCTTCCGGGCTGTCGCGGCGGCGCTCCAGAGCACTGATTTCCGAAGGCGCCGTGTGGCGTAACGGCCAGGCCCTCCGTGTGCAGTCACGATTGCTGGACGAAGGCGATGTCATCGACATCCTTGCCTCAGACCTCAACCTCGACACCCCCCCATGGCGCCCCGAAGACCTCAATCTGGTTTTTGAGGACCGGTGGCTGGCCGTCGCAAACAAGAAAGCCGGCGTCCTGACCCAACCGTCGGAGAACAGTCGATCCGAAGAACTTGCCCTGGATCAGCATCTTCTTCTGTGGATGGCCTATCGGGACGGCCAACGGCCTTTCCTTCGCACCGTGCATCGCCTGGACCGCCTGACCTCCGGTTTGGTCGTCTTTGCCCACAATCCCCAGGCTTTGCCCGCACTGGACCGCTCGTGGCGCTCCGGCAAAGTCGACCGGTTCTACCTCGTGTTGGTTGAAGGCTGCCCTGAAGAGGACAGCGGAGTGATCGATGCCCCGATCGGCCGCGACCGACGTCATGCCTGGCGATTCGAGGTCGACCAACGAGGCAAGGCAGCCCGGACCCATTTCCAGGTCCTGCACCGTGAGGATCGATGGTCTGCGGTGCTCTGCCGTTTAGAGACCGGACGGACCCACCAGGTTCGGGTTCACCTGGCCTACCTGGGTCATCCGGTGCTGGGCGACCACCTCTACGGCAGTTCCACCCGGGATGTCCCACGCCCCCTGCTGCACGCCTGGGCCCTGGCCTTCCCACACCCCGGCGATAACTCCCCGCTCAGGCTGACGGCGCCCATTCCTTCGGTGATTGCTGCACGGCTGGGTAAGCACTTACCCCCCGACCCTTGGAGTCTTCAATGATCATTCTCGCCAGCGGCTCCCCGCGGCGCCGTGAACTGCTCGATCTGCTCGGCATCAAACACGAGGTCCTCCCGGCGGACATCGACGAAATCAGGGCTCCGGATGAAAGTCCTGCAGCCTTCGCCCGCCGCGCCGCTGAGGACAAGGCCCGCCACGTGGCTCGGGACACCGACAGGCCAGTACTCGCTGCTGACACCGTCGTCGCCCTTGGCGATGAGAGTCTCGGCAAGCCGGTTAACGAAGGCGACGCAAAGCGCATGCTCAGGCTGCTGTCGGGACGGGAACACGCAGTCCACACCGGGATGGCTCTGGCATACGAGGGGCGCTGCCACTCCCTGGTCGATACCGCGATTGTGCGCTTCAGCCCTCTGGACGATGCCCAGATCGACTGGTACGTTGCAACCGGGGAACCGATGGACAAGGCCGGCGCCTACGCCGTCCAGGGCGCCGGGGGACTTTTGGTGCACTCGATCACAGGCTCCCCGCAGACCGTCATCGGGCTGCCGATCAATCGCCTTCCGGAACTCTTCGCTGCGCTTAATTTGAACGTTCCTCTGAGTTCCGCCTGATCCGCTCAATCCGACGACGACGGGCGGACACGGGGCAATGGCATTCGTTTGAACTCTGCCTGAATGGGTTTCCGGCGGTCGTCAGTCATAAGAACTTGGGTTACTTGAGCTTAGCGTGAGAGGTCCGGAGTTTTTCCATCCAGGACTTGACTTATCGGA
>JAOZPW010000023.1:19692-22212 GCA_029932545.1 Thermoanaerobaculales bacterium
CGCTCAATCCGACGACGACGGGCGGACACGGGGATCCGCCCCTACAGGCGGTGAGAAACCGAAGGGGTGAGTCCCTGTTTCTGCCCGCGGCAGGTCTCGGCAACTGATATCCAGTCCCCGATTCACGGCGGACGACTACATTCCTTTGGCCGGCGGCGGGCCCTGATCAAGAACCTGCAGCAGGGCCTCGACCATCAGGACAGGGCATTCCCGTTGCGGCACATGCCCGCAATCGGGAATGGTCGTCAGCCGAACTGCAGGCAGGCCTTCTATGAGACTCTGGGCGTATTCGACAGGATAGAGTTGATCCGCCGATCCCCAGATCAGATCCACCGGGGTATCCACCTCGCCCAGCCGATCGTCCAGGAAGAAGGCATTCGTCCCTTCGGCGCCTGCCTTCAGCCGGGCTGCTGGACCGGTTTGAGACCTTCGAACAATGTCGTCGAGGACCGTGTCCGGGATTGACTTGGCATTGGGACCCATCAGCCCCTCCATCGTCTTCTGGGCCTCCTCACGGTTTATTGGGAACACATTGACCATCGGGTCATCCACCCGGAGTGGTCCGCCATTGAGGGCAACGATGCGTTCAACCTGGGACGGTCGCTGAAGAGCAATCAGGAAAGCCACCCGTGCCCCCAGAGAGTTCCCGACAAGAACCACCGGTCGAGCTTCGCATGTGGTATCCAGGATGGTCTTGATGCCCGCCAATACCTGATCGACACCAATCGGACCTTCGGCCGGGTCGGATTGACCGTGGCCCGCAAGATCGGGAATGACGACGCGGTAACGTTCGACCAGAGGCATTGTGACCCGGGCCCAATTCCCCGCCTGTTCGCCTTCCCCATGGAGTAGCACCAGGGTTATGTCCCCCGTCCCACCCTCGAACCAGCTCAATCGACCATCAGGACCTTGAGTCTGTTTGTGTTCCAGACCCGCAGCCCCCAGCGCGAAACGGCTGAACCACGAATCCAGGGTCAGAGGCCTCATGAAAAAGAACCACGTCGCAACAATCAACGCGATACCGAATACGACACACACGAAAGTGAAAATCTTCAGCAGTATTCCGACTCGTCCACCCACGGTTCGCCCCCCGATTCCTTGTTTATACCTCATTCCCTTTTCAATCCGGTATCGGGATCCTGGTTGAGAGACCTATTTGTTCTACCAAAATCTAAACAGGACTCATTCTCAGTTTAAACCATGATTTGAGAAAATGACAAATTCTGGTATGTTCCATTCGTGAATCGAAGAATTTCTTTTGGACGAGGCCAATTGTCAGCTTCATCGAATTCAACGTTCGGACTGATATGGGGGAAAAACGTGAAAAGGATATGGATTCTCAGCGTATGTGTAATCGTGATGGTGGCCGCCATGGCCGGCACCACAATCGCGGAACAGAACCAAACTGCCGGTATCAATAGTGACTTCCTGCCGGGGGTCAAGGCAGCCTCATCAGACGACCCAGTTGGACCGCCCAAAAATCCGCTCGTTGGTGGCGAGGACTGCGCCACCGCCACGGTCATCCCGAGCCTGCCATACCTTGATTCGGGCACAACTACCGGGGCGGTCCACGATTACGACGAGACCTGCCCCTACAGCGGTGGCACCGCGGGGGATGTAGTGTACGCCTACACCCCGGCAACGGACGAGGCTGTCGATATCACCGTGTGCTCCAACGGCGGCGATGCCAACTACGACACCAAGATCTACGTTTACGAGGGAATCGCCAGTTGTGGGGTGACGAATTTCGACTGTAACGACGATGCTTGCACCGCCCCCAGCTACGGTAGTCCCTACAACTCTGAATTGATGGGACTGGCCCTCACCGCAGGAAACACCTACTTCATCGTGGTGGACGGTTATGGAACCAGCGAAGGCGACTACACGCTATCCGTCGATGTTGGGGTACCACCCCCGTCAGGGCCCGGCTGTGGCGACATCGGGGACCCAGGATTCCTCCTGGGGCAGGACACCATAGGCCCGGACGGCGCGATTTCGGCTGCCACAAGCGGTCAGGCCACTTGGGGCTCCTACGTTGTGGCGGAGACGATCGCCCAGGCGGCCGACCCGGACTGGTTTGACGTCGGCTCCCTCACTGTGTGGGGCATCAGCGCCTTATTTGACGGTTCTTCATGGAATGTCTGCGAACCCACCGGCATGACCTTTGACGTGATCTTTTACGAGGACAACGCCGGCGTTCCGGGCACAGTGATCTGCAATGTTCAGTCGGTGGTCCCGACTATCACCAACACTGGTCTTGTATACCTGGGGGCTTATGATCTTCTCCAATTCGACCTTTCAGCCGCCTGCGACCTCGGCAGCATTGGTACCAAATGGTTCTCGGTACAGAGCGAAACCATGACCCCCGACTGCAGCTTTATGTGGGTCAACGCAGTGAGCGGCGACGGCCAGTCCCTCCAAGATGACGGTACGGGCGCCTGGGCAACAGCGACCGACGCTGACCGATCGATGTGCATCAACGGCTCCACTATTCCGGTAGAACTGCTGTCCTTCGATATT
>JAOZPW010000217.1 GCA_029932545.1 Thermoanaerobaculales bacterium
CTCGAGGATCTCCAATACGGCCGGGGTTACTTCCGGGTCAGGTCCGTCGTCGAACGTCAGGGCAACCCGGCAGTCGGCGCCTTCTGCCTGTATCAGCCGGCTGAGGCAGGGTCCAAAGACCTGCGCACGAGGAACGATACCCGCCAGGGCGATCAGTGCGTGATCGGCAATCAAGGCGGAAACAACCACGGGCCAGAGGGAGGGCGCTGCCACAAGAGCAGCCGCCCCTGCGAGATGCCAGGCGATGGATCCCTTGATCAGACCCGGCAGGCGCGGAGTCGTCTCAGTCATTGGGTCTCCAGCCCGCACTTCTTACCGATTTTCGTTGGGCCGTAGCAGATCATTGGCGAGAAGTACGGGTGAGCCATTGCCGGATGAGTTTTCGGTTGACCTTTCCCCGAGAGGTGCGAGGCAGGGCTTCGACTCGCACGATATGTCGTGGGATTTTGTGGGAGGCCAGGTGTTGCCGGCACCAGTCCCTGATGCCATCCACCTGCGGCATCGTTTGATCTCCGGCGACGATCGCGCCGAGGAATTCACCCGACGACGACGGACCTTGTATCCCCATGACTATCGTCTCGTCAATGCCGCCGAGTGCATTCAGCACCGTTTCGACCTCCCTTGGGTCAACCTTCTTGCCTCTGACGTTGACGATGGCATCCACGCGTCCGAAGAGCAGGAGTTCACCGTTGAGGAAGGCGCCGATGTCCGATGTCAGGTACCGGTCGCTTCCCAGGGACTTGTCATCGTCTGGGATGTAACCGACGGCAGTGGCCGGAGACAGGACCTCAACGATGCCCTGTCCGTCGCCCAGCCCGGGTTCGGGCGCCAACAGAACCTCCACGCCATCGAGAGGCGTTCCAAGGGTTCCGCGCTCGGCGGCGTCGCCTCGGCGGTCGTAACAGATGCCGCCGACTTCCGAGGCGCCGTAGAACACATGGATCGGTTGTCCGAAGATCTCCCTGAATCGTCGAGCGGCTTCAGGCTTCAGGGGGGCGCCCGCAGTGATGATTTTCTGGAGAGTCGTTGGAAGTGGCGGAGGCGTCTCCATTTTGAGAAGAGCCTCGATGTAGGCCGGAACGGTCGGCAGAAAGGTAATCCGGCTCTCAGAGGCAATTTCAACTGCGGCAAATGGACTGATTCCGCCGGGAATTGCCAGAAGCCAGCCCTGGGTCAAGGCCGGCAGAAACAGGCTGGAAAAACCATAGGAGTGGGACAGCGGGATTGCTGCGAGCGCTCGTTCATTCTCGAGTTCCATGGTTGATCGAATGGCAGAATCGTCTTTCAGGAGGGCCTCTGAGGTCATAGCGATGCCGCGAGGTTGGCCGGTGGACCCTGAGGTTAAACGAATGGTACTGACGGCATCAGGTATATCCAGAGGACTTGTCTCGACATCAAGGTTCAAAGTTGCGGCGTCGGCCGACGAAGGCCAGCCCGTGTCCAAGACCAGGCTTCCGGCACTGAGAAGGGATTGTTCGATACGCCGGCGCTCCTGGTGAGGAGTTCCTCGATCCATCAGCAGTACCTTGAATCCCGCTCGACGAAGGCCAAGATAGCCGGCCGCAAAGGCGGGGCCGTTGGGGGCAGCGAGGCCGACGATGTTGCCCGGCGCCAAACCGCTTTTGACTGCCAGTGAGTGGATGGCTTTTGCGAGCCGTTCAATATCCCCGACAGTTGCCCTCTCTCGTGTGGAAACCATCAGCGTGTCGGAAGCGCGTGTGGCAACCAGAGCGTCAAATGCGGCGAGAATGGGGTCGTGGGTCTTCAAAAAGTCACCAGCGGGCATCGAGTATACTTCGGCCGGATTCCGACTGCGGTTGCTTTTGCAGACCGGCCCTTTGGAATGAATGGGGGAGGATGGATGACTCAACAGGAAAAGACTCGGGAACGGCTCAAGAAACTGATTATCGAAAGCCTCAATCTCGAGGGAATGACGCCCGAGATGATCGAAAACGACGCGCCCTTGTTTGGAGACGGCCTCGGCCTGGATTCGGTCGATGCCCTGGAACTGGTGGTCGCACTGGAGAAAGAATTCTCGATTCGTATTGAAGGTGAAGAGACCACCCGCGAGGCATTCGCTTCGGTTTCGGCCATGGCGGCATTCATCGATGGTTTGAACGAGTAATATCTCTCAGGCATGAAGGTTGTCATCACCGGCATCGGTGCGGTCAGTGGCTTCGGTTGGGGTGTCGAGAAGTTGTGGCGGGGCCTGGAGTCAGGCGCCACCTCCATTCGGGAACCCTCGGTCTTCGACGTTGAGGGGCAGCGCACGACCCTTGTCGCCGAAGTTGGTCCGCCGGGACCTGACGCCCAGGCTGAGATTGATGATTTGAGGAATTTGTCGCGGGCAGATGTCTTTGCGGTTATCGCCGCTCGTGAGGCATTGGTTCGCGCCGGAGTGGATGCCGGTGGCCCTCGAACCGGGGTCTTTTGTGGTGGGAGTACCGCCGGTATGGCCGAGTGCGAAGATTTTGTAGGCCGTATTGTCGGTGTTCATCCGGGCAAGCCGACGCTCAGGCTGCTGGCCTCTCAACAGCTCAATGGGCCCGGCGATGCTGTTGCACGTGATATTGGCGCCTGTGGTCCCGTGATCGGGTTTTCTTCGGCCTGCGCTTCAGGGGCGATGGCTCTGGGTGCTGCATTGGAAGCTGTCCGGTCCGGAGACGTTGATATGGCCCTGGCCGGTGGTGCGGACTCCCTGTGCCGGCTGACCTACTCCGGATTCAACGCTCTGAGGTCGGTTGACCCCGGGGTCTGTCGTCCATTTAGGAGAGACCGCCAAGGCTTGAGTCTGGGCGAGGGGGCCGGGATGTTGGTTCTGGAACCTCTCGACCGGGCCGTGGCGAGAGGTGCTGAGCCGCTGGCCGAGTTGGCCGGGTACGGGGCTTCGTGTGACGCCCACCACATGACGGCGCCTCACCCCGAGGGTGACGGCGCCCTTGCTGCCATGAAGGCGGCCCTCAGGGATGCGGGCCTGGAAAGTCTCGACGTCGGGGCCGTCAACGCGCACGGCACCGGAACACCGCACAACGATCAGTCAGAATCCTGTGCGCTCAGGCGGCTCCTCGGAGAGCGTTCACTCGAGGTGCCTCTGACGGCGCCGAAAGGGGCGTTGGGCCATGTACTGGGGGCTGCTGGAGCGCTCGAGGCGGTGGCGTCGGTCTTGGCTCTCGAATGTGGAACAATCTTCCCGACTGCGGGCAGCACTCCTGCCGACCCGGACTTCGGCATCGACCTGGTATTGGATGAGGGACGGGAGATGTTCCGGGGAAAGCAGACCTGGATTTCGACCAATTTCGCCTTCGGGGGCGCCAATGCCGCCCTGGTCATCCGGGGGCTCGTATGAAGGTTGTCATCAGCGGACTCGGGGTGGTCATGCCGGGCGCATGGGGCTGGGATGAGGCCGAGAGTCTGTTTTCGGCCGCCGATCCGAAGCCGGTGGACATCGATCGAAGTGCGGGATACCACCGCGAGGGAGGTTCCCGAAAAGCACTGTTGGTCGATTCAGGGAGAATGGGCGAGTGGCTGAGTCCGATGGCTGCACGGCGAATGAGCCAGGCCTCACGCTTCGCCGTCTGTGCCTCCTTGATGGCCTTTCACGATGCGGGCCTCAAACCGCAGTCCGAGGAAGGGACGACCGCCGTGGTGATGGGCACGACCTACGGAGCGGCCTTTGTTACGGAGAAGATCCTCCGTCAAATTCTCCTTGAAGGCCCTGAATCCGTGTCGCCGGCACTGTTCACCGAGTCGGTGGCCAATGCCCCGGCCGCTCAAATTGCGTTGGCTGTGGGTGCGAAGGGCGCCAACACCACGGTGACCCAACGACAGGCCAGCGTGATTGCTGCATTGAAACAGGGGGTTGGTCTGCTCATGCGAGGCGTTGCTGATCGAGTTCTGGTCGGTGTGGTTGACGAGATGGCGCCACTGCTTCACTCAATTCTTGATCGGTTTGGGGGCCTGGCTCGCCCGGAACACAATGGCGCCGAGGTGGGTCGCCCGTTTGACGCTCGAGGTAGCGGGTGGATGGGGGCAGACGGCGCCGCGGTGACCCTGCTTGAGCCCGAAGATATCGTTCGGCGCCGCGGTGGGTCCTTTCGGGCTCGTGTGCTGGGCGCGGGAATGGCCTTTGATCCTGGTGCTCCCCGGAGCGGGTGGGGGACTGTCCCTGGCCCCAGAGCCAAGGCCCTCAGAGCTTTCCTGGTGGAGAACGCGGTTTCCCCGAGGGATATCGATCGGGTTGTCTGTTCTGCCGGCGGGTTGCCGGAAGCAGATCGATTGGAAGCCAGGATGATTCGAGAAGTCCTGGGGGATGGGTCGTTGCCTCCAGTCCTGGCGCCGGCGGCCTCAGTGGGAAACCACGGGGCGGCGTTGCTGGCCGGTTCGGTTCTTGCCGCTGCCGGGGCGACGTTCGGCCCGACTCCGGGATTTGGCGTTCCTGACCGGGAGGCGGGTATCATTCCTCATGACGGGCGAACACTACCTGCCCCGGAAACCGTGCTCATGACGGTCTGTGCGCCGGGAGGCTCGGCGGGATGGGCATTGATGGCCCGGGGTCTCGAAGTATGAAATTTCCTCTGTCAATAGCTGCCGTTATTCCGGCGTTCAACGCGGCCCCTTCGGTGGGCGACGTCGTTCGACGCACATTGCCGCAGGTTGCCGAGGTGCTGGTTGTCGATGATGGCTCAATCGACCAGACGAGCCTGGAGGCTCGAAACGCCGGAGCCGAGGTTGTGCGCCAAAAAATAAATCGGGGCAAGGGGGCGGCCCTGAGACTGGCCTTTGAGGTTTTGTTCAGAAAGGGGTTTGATTCGGTAGTCACTCTGGATGCGGATGGTCAGCATCTGCCGGAAGAAATACCCAAACTGATCGATCTGTGGCGAGAGGGGCCGGATCTGGTATTGGGCAGCCGCGATCATCTTTTCGAGGAGATGTCCGGTGTTCGGAAGGCCAGCAACGGTCTTTCTTCGCGACTGATCTCTTTTGCGGCCGGGCAGTGGGTGGGAGACGTGCAGACCGGGTTTCGAATCTATCGCCGGCGATTGATCGAAGACGTCGGATTCCCGGAGGATCGCTTCGAGGCCGAAAGTGCCGTTGTCGTGCGAGCCGCCCGAAGGGGTTTTCAGTTGGCATCCGTGCCGATCCATCTGGGCTTTGCCGACGGCCGTTGTACAAGTCACTACCGCCCGATCATCGACAGCGTTCGGATCGCCAAGGCAGTCATCGGGGCGCGATTTGAGAAGCTGGGGTAAACTGTAGATAGATGCCTGCGATGATTTTGGTGTTCAGTATTCTTTTGGGTCTTTCCGTGGTGGTATTGGCCATCTTGTGGTGGATTCAACAACGCCAGAGACGGCAGATCCGCCAATTGTTGACTCGCCTCGAGGCCGTGGAAGCCGAGACCGAGATTTTTGTCCGTGGCCCGGGCAGCGACGAATCGGTCCTCCCGATTGCGGCGGAAGAGAGCTCGGGGGGGACTCTCTCGGATGATGTCCTGGCGGGCTACACCAGTTATGTTCAGCGGGTTATTTCTGAACCTGGTGAGGCGCCGACCAGCCTCTCGGGTCAGGTGATCATGAAGATTTACCAACACCTCGAGGATGGATACCGTCCCACTCAACTGGCCGACGACCTCTTCATCTCTCTTCGCACGTTGGAGCGGGGCCTGACGGAAGTCTTCGACTGTAGCCCCAGCCAACTGATCACCGCGATGAAGATGAGGGAGGCGCGGCGTATGTTGGAAACTGGCGAATATCGAGTTAATGAGGTGGCCTCCCGACTTGGCTTTTCCAGCCCATTTTATTTTTCGAGGCGTTTTCGGACCTTCTTCGGGGTCTCACCGTCCGAATACCGTCAAGTAGCTGAGAGCGGGGGTTAGGAGTGTGTAGGACATTGAATCAGCGGGGCCTTTTGGGTGTCGTAAAGGTTCTTTTTTGTTGCATCCTCGGCCGTTACGGAGAGTACAGCGTCTCGAATACGCCTCAAATGGCACTTCGCAACCCTCCGAGATTCATTCGCCGTCAATGCCCAACACGCCCCTAGGCTCCGGGTCGATGGTCGGGCGCCGGGTCGGGTCAATTCGGCTGATGGAACCGTTGGGCTTCGGTGGTGCAGGGGAAGTATATCTCGGAGTCGATGAACGGCTCGACCGGAAGGTGGCCGTCAAGGCGATTCGCGGTGAGATTAGGCTCGACGATGAGGCTCGAGCTCGCCTCCTGCGTGAGGCCCGGGTTCTCTCCCAGCTGGAACATCCCAATGTCTGCCGATTGTATGAGTACATTCAGGGAGAGGACTCGGACTTCCTGGTGTTGGAGTTGGTCGAGGGAAGGACCCTGAGGGAGGTACTCGAAACAGAAGGGGTTCCGCGTGACGCGATGCCCTTGGCCGAGCAGATCGTCCAGGCGTTGGTTGCAGCTCACGCGATGAGCATCGTTCATCGTGATCTCAAACCTGCCAACATCATGGTCACTGAGGACCGACGGGTCAAAGTCCTCGATTTCGGACTGGCGAAGGCTCTTCGAGGTGAGTCCGAGGTTTGTTTTACCGAGGAGGACCAATCCGTTGGTCATTCTGATCTTGGAGGTCGGGACCTGACGTTGACGAAGGCAGGCGCCATCCCGGGTACGCCGCGCTATATGAGTCCAGAGCAGGCGAGAGGTGAGAGGGTA
>JAOZPW010000218.1:0-5825 GCA_029932545.1 Thermoanaerobaculales bacterium
CCAGCCATGGCGCCATAGGCCACGGCCCCGTTCAACGTCTTCGCATTTTCCTTGAGGTCGCCGCCCATTCGGGCAATCACTTCAGCCACCGATATCGGCCATGCCGCGCTGAAATCACCCGAGAAATCGAGCACAGGATCAGCTCCGGATGGTTCAATCATGGTCTCGAAGGTCAGGTCGTACCCAAGGTCCTCTCTGATCTCATCGAGGTAGACCATCGCCGAGAGCAAGATATCCTGAATCCTCCCGATAGGGACCTCGCTGGGCTCGATCGCAATCTCGAAATCTACCTGAAATCTGCCGGTCTCCAGAAGGAAGATCCGACGCATCGCGTCAACACCTTGAAAACCAGCCCATCGAGCCCGAATAACCTGTCTGTCCGAAACCTCAACAGCGGCATCCATATCGGGAAGCTCAATCAGGCCATTCTTGCCGCCAAGATCCATCGTCTGCAACAATTCTTCCACGCTGACCGGACCCAATTGACCACCGAACGTCCTCTGCAGTCGGCGAAAGCGCTCCCCTCGACGGAGAGCAACCGTTACCCGGGCCATCAACTCAGCTCGGTCAAAGGGCTTGACGATATAATCGTCGGCCCCCATTTGCAGGCCCTTGACCTTGAGGTTTGGGCGATCCAGGCTTGAGAGGAACATCACAGGAATGTCCACCAGAGACCGTATGCCCTTCATTCGTTCCAGGACTGCAAAACCGTCAAGAATCGGCATCTGAATATCTAGCAGCACCAGATCAGGCGGTTCCCGGTCCATAGACTCCAGGCCTTCAGCCCCGTTGAAGGCGTGCAACACCTCGTAACCGGAGTACTTCAAGTAGGCGCCGACGACATCGTGGACCTCTTTGCTGTCATCGATGATCAGAATCCTGTAGCCGCTCATCGTCTCCCCTCCCCGGGCTGCGCCACGGTTGGGTCATTTCCCAGAGCCCTCAGATTTTCAGGATCTGCCATCGGCAACCGAACCACGAAGAGGCACCCACCCCCCTCACGATTCTCGGCCGTGACCGATCCCCCGTGATTTTCGACCAGTTGCCGGGTGATATAGAGACCCAGGCCCACTCCAAATACCCTCTCGGCCACCTGGGCGCCGGAAGCCGCCTGGAAGTGACGATCAAAGATTCTCTCAATGTCGCCTTCCGGTATTCCCGGCCCCCGATCACCGACAGTGATTACCTGGACTCCCGGCTCATGCTCGAGAGCAACTTCGATCGTGCTCTTTTCCGGTGCGAATTTGACAGCGTTGGAAAGGAGATTGTTAAAAACCTGCTCCAGCCGGCCAGAGTCGGCAAGCGTCGGAGTTGAGGTTCCATCGGTCGCCAGCGAAATTTTGATGCCCTTGTCCCGTGCCACGGATCGTGCCGTAACAACACAGCATTCGAGGAGGTCATCGAGCCGAGTCGGGGCCAGTACCATGCTGATTCCGTCGGATTCAATTTTCTCGGCATCCAGGATATCTGAGATGAACGAGCTGAGCTTCCGGCCCGAGGTGATGATCTGGTCGATAAAACCAGCTTTGCTGTCATCATCCAAATCTGGGCCCAGGTCCCGCAAGAGATTTGCAACGCTGATCATCGCGTGAAGTGGCGACTTAAGGTCGTGGGAGGTAATGGCCACCATGTCACTCTTGAGGCGATTGAGCCTCTCCAACTCAGTGTTCTGCTTTTCAAGCTGCACAAGCAGCTCCTTCTGCCGGGTAATATCGATCTGAACACCGATGTAGTGGCTAATGACTCCGGTGTCGTCTCTCAAGCCGGAGATGGTGGCAAATGCCCAGTATTTCGATCCATCTTTCTTGATGTTGTGGAACTCCCCGCTCCAGGTCTCTCCCTGGGAAATCGTGGTCCAGAGTTCGTCGAAAACCATCTGAGAGGTTTCAGTACCCTTCAAAATTCTCGGATTTTGCCCTATCGCCTCCTCGCTTGAATAACCCGTCGTTTCGCAGAACTGCGGATTGACATACTCGATCGCCCCCTCCATATCTGTGATGATGACCAGGACCGGGCTTTGTTCGACGGCCCGATTGAGTTTCCGGATCTCGTTTTCGGCCCCCATCCTCTCGGTAAGGTCCTCACAGCAGGTCACCAGGCCGACCGGCGCGCCCCTGGAATTGCGAACAACATCTGAAAAGAGCTGAACAGGGAAGGTCGTACCGTCCGCCCGGGCGTTGACACTCTGCCTCGTCCAGCGCGCAGGTCTCTCGATCCAGCTGTCGTTCGATCCCTCCTGGCCCTTGGTCCCCAGGGACCGGGCCGAACGGCCGAGTAGTTCGCCTTGCTCAAAGCCGTGCATCTCCGCCTCGGCCTCGTTGACGTACAGGATCTTCCGATCCAGATCGGTCATCGTCACGCCGATCTGCATCGAATCCACTGCCAACTTGAAGCCCTTGAGTTCCTTGAGCAGGCGTTCTTTCTCGGTCACGTCCCTCAGGATCAGGACGGCGCCGATCGGTTCGGACATTGAGTCTTTTAACGGTCTTGACGTCAGATGAACCGACCGTTCAACTCCATCAGCCCCGATCATCGTGATCAGCCGATCGACCTCCGAACCGATCCTTTTCTCCACCGCCCTGGTGACGATGGTTTCGACATTGGCAGCAGGCCCGGGAATCGCCAAAGACAACACTTCGGCCAGAGGCTTCCCCATACACGAGTGACCGAGCAAAGCCTCCCCAGCCGTGTTGACAAAGGTCACAATACCTTCAATATCGACACTGACAACACCGTCGGCGATACTGCCCAGCACGGTCGAAAACCAGTCCCTGCTGTTCTGAACATGTTGATCCAGATGGTGCCGATGGAGTGCGGTTTCCACCGCCGCCACCAACTGCTCAGCCCTGAAGGGTTTGGCGACGAATCCGTAGGGGCCCGCCCGTTGAATCCTTTCAAGAATGGCCTTGTCGGTGTAGCTGGAGAGAAAAACGACGGGGACATCAACATCGGCCAGAATTCGCTCGGCAGTTTCAATGCCGTTGAGGTCTCCCTCAAGATTGATATCCATCAGCACGAGATCTGGGTTGCAGGCCGCAACCATGGCGATGGCTTCCTCACCCGAGGTCGCCATGCAACACGACGCATAGCCCTCGCCAACGAGGATACCCTGGACCAATCGCTGGAACAGGGGATCGTCCTCGACCAGCAGAACTCTCCCTTTACTCACGGGCTCACCTTTCCCAATGTCAGCAACCATCACGGTGTGCCTGAAATCCCCCGCCCTACTGAGGCACGACGAAGGTCTCGCTCATCAAGTCCAAACCACATTCCAGACCATCGACCCAGTCGATGAACCGGTTCGACAGTTCCGGCGTGCCGAACATGGCGCCATGCTGGGGTGCGATGATGTCGATATCCAGCGTCCGTACCATGCGGACCCACATCTTCAGCGCCGAACTGCTCGGCATGTAACGCCGGTGAAAACCCTCCATGTACTGGATGTGGCTGTCGAAATCCTCGACCATACTGTAATCACAGCCCAAGGACGCACCCAAATCGCCTGAATAGAGGATCTTCGACACCGGATCGTAGACCTGAAAATTTCCGGCCGAGTGCAGAAAATGGGCCGGTATGACCTTGAGATCGACCCCTCCTACGTTGATCGTCATGCCTTCATCAGGAACCGGATGAATCCTGTTTATAACCAATTCATCTACACCAAAGTGGGGGATAAACCGCATCCACAGCGCCGAAAGATAAGCCTGAGCATCACTCATCATCAGCCAGGCGTTGGCGGCAGCAATGATGTCGGGGTCCTGGTGGGAAAAAAAGATGTGCTTGAGATTCCTCATAGGAACCGCCGATGAGATCAGCGCAAACAGCGCCGAGTGAACCTTGTGGCCACCCGGGTCGAGGATCATGGCCTCATCACCGTGGGAAATGATGTGCTGGTTTGCCTGAACCATGCTCCCGGACGACAAATCGTCGAATAGAAAGCTCTTGTGTTCCCCTGATTCGAAAAGCGTAATCATTATCTGACCTCCAGTTTTCTAGGAAAGAATTGCTGCAGCTTGCTCCGCAGCCCGACCCATGTCCAGGAACAGAAGGCCCAGTTTCGCGTCTTTTCGCGCAAGGCCGACCAGCACTCCGTGCTCCCCCGCCTGCATCATGACGACAAAGCCTTGATCACCCTTGAGGAAGAGTTGCTCGATCGTGCCCCTGTTCAACTCGGATGCCGTTCGGGCGCCCATCGACAGCATGGCGGCACTCATTGCTGCGACCCGCGCTTCCTCGACGCCTTGGGGCAGGGCACTGGCCATCATCAGGCCGTCTTCAGAGACTACAGCACACGCCTCCACGTCACTGGAACTCCCAGACAGCTCAGTCAACACCTTGTTCAGTTCTTCGATTCTCGACATCTTGTCCCCCTTTTTGCCGCGTCACCAGCTATCCATCAATCGTGACCCTGAGTCCTCACTCGATAACCCGGCCATTCAACCTACACCGGAGACTCCGTCAAGTGAATCAGGTGATCTCCTGATACCTTCCTTCCAAAAACCCGAGAGAGTAGACATCACGGGATCCCTCCCAGTCGATTTCCATCTCGGTGGGGTCGGTATTAGAATGTCGATGATGAGTGACACCGTTCCTGAGGTCTTCGAGACCCCTGTCCTCGACACATCCGCCGGGCTGCTTTCGACCGGCGGGGATCCTGAGCTCCTCAACGAGTTGGTGTTGCTCTTCATTCAGATGGTTCCTGCACAGCTGGCAACAATGAAGGAGGCCGTCGCCACAAGTGACAGCACTTCAATGAGACGTGAAGCGCACTCTCTCAAAGGCGCCGCCGGCGCCCTGGGCGCCGTCAAGATCCGGAAACTCGCAGAAGACATCGAGGTTCTGGCCGACCAGGGCGACGTGGAGACCGCCCAGCCATTGGTCGAGACGATTGAAAGACTGATCACCCAGCTCAAACAGGAAAACACAGCCGATTAACCAACTCGGCTGAGCCGAAACCAATACAGCCCCGCCGGACTCCACCCACCACATGACGGACCTGAAACTCACATATTTATCAGGGATTTGGAAGGGCCGTGTCAGGAGATATCCCGATAACCAAGTATGGTTTCCCCGTGTAGCGTAGGCAAAGTCTTTTTGAAAGGAACGAACTACGCCATGACCAATGCCACCCAGATTGATCGTCTCGGACACCAGCTTGAACTCGTGTGGAGCCAGGTCGACGATGAGACTGTGTCCTGCCTTCAACAATTGATCGAAGATCACAGTGGCGAGATTATCCTGGCATTTGCCGAGAGGATCCTGGCCGACGAAGAGGTAAGGCGTTTCCTGGACCTTGAGACAGTTCGCCTGAGGCTCGCTGCGGCCCTCAAGGATTGGCTTGTGCAGACCTTTTCTGTCGGAAACCAGAGTTCCAGGGCCAGCTATATCGAATACCAGGTAATGATTGGCAATATTCACTCGAGGATCAACCTGCCGCTGCATTTGATGAACCTCGGAATGTCGGTACTCAAACGCGAGATCTGCGACCGCATCGGCCGCCAGTCCTGGCGACCAGCACTGATGATTGACACCGTAATATTCACTCATCAAATCCTGGATTTCGCCGCCAACGCCATTAACGAACCCTACATGGCCGCCGTCACGTCCAACATTGGGTATGGCCAGGCGCTTCGAGTCGCCTTGTCCGGACACTCGCTTGCTCTCGAGTGTGAACAACTCAAGGGCTCCCTGTTCGAATGGCACCGCACCGTCATCGTCAACCTCTTCAACGGCAGTTCTCTTTCGGAAGTGCCGAGCCTGCAGCGCAGCGATCTGGGCCTTTGGATCAACCACAAGGCTTCGTTCTCAATCAACGAACTCCCCGA
>JAOZPW010000218.1:5835-6655 GCA_029932545.1 Thermoanaerobaculales bacterium
TATTTTGAGAGAAGCTGATCAACGGTATACGGACCATATCTTGGCGCCATGCCAAAACGGGTTGAAAGTCTCCGAAACCCACCTCCAGACGCTTAGTGACCATGTGTCCCGACTTGCCCTCGCCCTCTCATCAGTCATCGACCGGGCCTTGGCAACAGAGGAGGCTCGCGACTCCCTGACACGGTTGTTCAGTCGCCGCTATATGCATTCCATCTTGCAACATGAAGTTGCATATAGCCTGACGAACTCGAGTTCGTTCGCAGTGCTTCTCATCGATGTGGACAACTTCAAAATGGTCAACGATGCCCACGGACACCAGATCGGTGATGATGCTCTGGTCCAGGTTGCCGAGACTTTGTTGTCCAATGTCCGTACCAGCGATTTCGTATTCCGCTACGGCGGCGAGGAGTTTCTCATCCTACTGTCCGAGATCGCTGTGGATCTCGCGCATCAGAAGGCTGAAAACATTCGAGAAGCCATAGCCGGCCTGCGCATTCCCAGCGGTACCGGGTCGGAGATCACGCTGACCGTCAGTATCGGAATTGCCATGCATGACGGCCATCCAGACTTCAACCGTGTCGTCGGGGCTGCCGATCAAGCCCTGATGACTGCCAAAGAAGCAGGCAAGGACCGCGTAGTTGTTGCCAATTGAATCGGCTCGGCCTTCTTACCTCGTCGTATCAAAAATCGAGTGACGTGATGCCTTCTTTGATGGCGAATTTGGTCAGCTCTGCAATGCTATGGAGGTCCAACTTGGCCATCAGATTTTGGCGGTGGGTGTCGACAGTCTTGACGCTGACCCCCAGGATCCCGGCGATCT
>JAOZPW010000219.1 GCA_029932545.1 Thermoanaerobaculales bacterium
GTTGCGCCGTGACCAAAAGCCTCGGCAGACAAACAGGTATGCCCACGATTTTTTCAATCACCAGAGCCTCAAGGATTTGACATATCTCATCCACCAGAATTGCTCAGATTAGGTGTTATATTGCGGTGGTGAGTGAGTCTATTCGAGGGACTGCGCCGCGAGTGTGGGCGGTTGGGGGTGGCAAGGGTGGTGTCGGCAAGTCTGTCATCTCCGCCAATCTGGGCGTTGCCCTGGCCCGGAGCAGTCAACAGGTCGTCGTGTTTGACGCCGATCTCGGAGGAGCCAACCTGCACACTCTTCTCGGTATGTCCGAACCACGCCTGGGTCTTGCCGACTTTCTATCGCGGGAAGTTGCCACGTTGCAGGAAGTGCGGGTACCCACGCCGGTCGAAGGCCTCTCGCTGATCAGTAGTACCGGCGGCCCGCTGGACATGGCCAATCCCAAATCCGCACAGAAGGAGAAAATTTTCCGTCACCTCGCTGCCCTTGACGCCGATCATGTGGTGCTCGATATCGGAGCGGGCTCGGCTTTTAATACGCTCGACTTTTTCCTCTTCGCCGATAGAGGCATTCTGGTCGTTGTGCCGGACCCAACCTCCATCGAAAACGCCTACCATTTCCTCAAGGCCGCTTTTTACAGAAGGCTCAACCGTGCCAAGCCGGGCGAGGGGGTCCGTGAGGTTGTCGGCCGGGTGATGTCTGAAATCAAAGGCAGAGGCATTCGCTCGCCGCGCGATCTGATAGACAATGTAGCTGAAGAGGACGCCATCGCCGGAGAGTTCCTGGCTCTTCAGGCCAGGACCTTCAGGCCTGGAATTCTCGTCAATCGGGTGAGGAGGCCAGAGGACTGCAGGCTCGGCGAACAGATAGGGCTCGCCTGCCGGGATTACTTCGGAACCGAGATTGATTTCCTTGGCTGTGTCGATGACGACATCTTCGTCAACCGGTCGATCCTCCAGCGTAGGCCCCATCTTGAGCTGTATCCGAACTCTCCCTTCGGTCGCTCGATCAACGCTCTGGCCGAGGGTCTGCTGAAGCGTTCTGAGGTTTCAGATGACGATTGACCAACGTTTGCGTGACCTTCGGCTGTTGGGGCTAGATGCCCAGGCCGACGATGCTGATGTGCTCAAGGCCTACAACCGCCGTCGGTCCCTGTACGAGGCTGAGAACCTGGCCACCTACAGCCTGCACAATGAAGAATCCCGGCAGCGACTTTTCGCCGATTTAGAGGCTGCTCTGAATCGCTTGGGTGTGACACCTCAAACCCCGAAGGCGATGCCAAAATCGCTGCCACCGGCCGCCCACCGGCCTGAGTTTTCGGTCGGTTCGGAGCCAGACAGGGACACCTCGCCCGGAGCCTTCATTAGGTACCATCGCCATGCGCAGGGAATCACCCTGGCTGACGTTGCCCTCGAAACCAAGATTGCCAAGGCCCGCCTTGAGGCTATCGAATCAGAGATCTCGGCCGGTCTGCCGGCGGTGTACGTTCGAGGCTTCGTGGTCAACCTCGCGAACCTCCTTGGACTGTCCGACCCTGACGGCCTGGCTCGCGCCTACCTGGAGAAGGTTGGGAATCCCCAGGTGAGAGGCAACAAGGTTGAATCCTGAATATATGGCCCGGAACATCGAGAATTCGATCGATGAGCGCCGGCGTGCGAAGCGTTTTTTTAACCGGGTGGGCCTGGCTTTTCACGTGATCGACCGACGATTGGGGCCTGAGTACCGACGGGCTCTCGAGGTGCTGTCTCTGCCGAAAGAGGCCACGGTCCTGGACATCGGGACCGGTACCGGAACCCTGGCGGCTGCCTTCGTCGAGCGGGGGCATCAGGTGACCGGTATCGACTTTGCGGAGAGGCTTCTCGAGAGGGCCCGGCGGCGAGTACCATCCGGAGATTTCCGGCTGATGGATCTCGTTGAGGTCGAGGCCATGCCGGCGGGCTCATTTGACATTGTCTGCCTGGCCTATGTGCTCCATGGTTTGAGTCCCGAACTGAGGAGTACGACTTTGCATCATGCCGCCCGTCTGACCCGAAACGGACTGTTGATTTTCGACTACTCATGTCTTGGTCCTTGGTATGTGCGCCTGATCGAGTGGATCGAGGGACCGTATTACCGGGGCTTCCTTGCCCGTTCCATGGCTGAACACCTCTCGGCGCATCAATTGACGATCGAGCAAAGTGGTGAGACGTCGTCGGTGGGAGGGTGGTGGTGGGGTAAGGGGAAGAAAGAGGGGGAGCAGGGGAGAGGGAGGGAGGGGGAAAAAGGCGGAAAGGTGAAGGGTGAAGGATGAATCGAGAATGATTCGCGCCGGCGCGAAAGCCTTTTGGGCGCCGAGAATAATGAGACCTAAACTGAGTGATTCTCATCCGCCAGAATCGCTCAGGTGAGGTGAGAGAGTTTTCACAAGACTGATCGTTGCGAGATTTTCGGATGATGGCGGCCTCTTTCTCCTTAAAATAGCGGTTGATTCTTTCCCTCCTGATTGGGTAAGATGCGCACCGCGCGATTCGCCAAAATTGCGTTATGGTTCCACAAACGAGGAGGCCCTCAGTGAGTCAACGTGTTCTCATCATCGACGACGAAGCAGAGATTCGAAGAAACCTCACCTTTGGTTTGACCCAAGAGGGATATACCTGTACGGCATGCCCGGACGGGATTTCTGCAATCCATGAACTCCACCGTTCCCAGGAAGAGGGCGTGGGTTACAACTACCTGATCTCCGACATTTTCATGCCGGATATCGACGGGCTCAAGATCCTCAAGGTGATCAAGAGTGAGTTTCCCGATCTGCCGGTGCTGATCATTACCGGGTTCGGTGACGAGATGCTGGAAAGCAAGGCGTTGGCTGAGTACAACACCGGTTTTCTCGACAAGCCCTTCGAAATTTCCGAACTGGTCGAGGCCCTCGATGAACTGACGCCGGGAGCAACCACGGCGGACGAGGCGGCCGGTGGAGCCGGGGACGGAGAGATCCGTGAGGCGATGAGCGCCTACATCACTCTGCGTATTTCTAATCCCCGACTGGACATGGCCGTCTATCAGGAACTGGTTACGATGGATGGGATTGCCTCCTGCGATGCCGTTCGGGGCGATGTCGACATCATCTGTGTTCTGAACGCCTCTTCGGAAGAGGAGATGGCGGCGCTGCAGCAGAGAGTCTCCGAGGTCGAGGGCGTCGAGGTGGTCTCGATGTCTCGGGTCGAGCGTCCCAAACTGGACCGGGATGTCCACGAGTTCTTGAATATCTACAAGAATGTCGTCAAGTCCGCAGTCGTTCAGCAGGGCTCGAGACCAGCGGACCTGAGAAGCTACGTCATCATCGACGTCGACAAGAATTTCATTCAGCAGGTGTTCACGACTCTGTTCTTCCTCGACGAGGTCATGGTCTGCGACATGGTCGACGAGGGAACCAAGCTGATCGGTGTCATTTCCCAGGCCGGTGCGTTCGGGAAAACGCCCAAGATCATTGAGAAGCTGAGTCATATCGATGGAGTCTTGCGGGTCAAGCAGGCAAGCATCATTCAGCTGATGGATATGTGACCACAGCAAAACGAAAGCAGAAATTGGCGCCTCTCGAACGGCGTCCGTAGCGGGGTGGCGATCTAACGAAAACGGGCGTCCGGGAACCCGCACCTGGACAGTCCTCAATCAATGGATGGTTGTATGAACCAGACAGAAGCTGAATTCAGTTATCGCCTCTGGCGGCATGATGGTGCGCAGGGAGAGTTGATTCCTCTCCTGCAATCCGCCCAGGACCACTTCGGTTACATCCCCAGAAGAGCGATCAAGTACATCTCCGGTGTGGCCAAGGTGCCCGAGTCCAAAATTTACGGTGTGATCACCTTTTACAGCCAGTTCCGATTGCAGCCGATGGGCAAACACGCCATCAGGATGTGTACCGGGACAGCGTGCCACGTCGCCAATGCCGGCATGCTGCTGGAAACTATCGAAGACGAACTGGGCATTGAGGTCAACGGGACGACCGAAGACGGAACCTTCACGCTGTTTTCGGTGGCCTGCATCGGTTGCTGCTCGTTGGCGCCGGTGATGATGGTTGACGATGACACTCACGGGAGTCTGACGCCGGTGACGACCCGCCGAATTGTCCGCAAGGTCCGGAGAAAGACCCTGGCCGGTGAGAAGAAAGCTGCCGCCGAAAAGCCTGAGGAAGACGCAGCGGCGTCTCCGGCGAAGGAGTGAACCGATGAGTATGATTCTCGTTGGGATGAGCACGTGTGGAATGTCGGCGGGCGCCAAGGACACTTACAAGAGCCTTGAGGCCCTGGTTGAAGGATCCGACAATGAGTTGACCTTCACCGGTTGTATCGGAATGTGTTTCAAGGAGCCCCTGGTCGAAATTCGAGAGGGTGAACGCAGAACGATCTACGGCCACGTCGACAAGAAGAGAGCCAAGGAGATTTATGAGACCCATGTGGTCGGTGGCGAGGAATTACCCGACTACATCGTCTACCAGGAGGATGGCGGCAAAGCCTGCGGAGGTTCGGAACAGCAGTTCTTGGAGCGTCAGGAACGCATCGTCCTGCGCAACTGCGGGCTGATCAATCCCGAGAGCCTCGAGCAGTACGAGAATCGTGGCGGCTATCAGGCGACCCGGAAGGCGTTGTTGGAAATTAGTCCTGAAGAGATTATCTCCGAGCTCAAAGACTCTGGGCTTCGTGGTCGTGGTGGCGCCGGCTTTCCGACAGGGCTGAAGTGGTCCTTTTGCGCCGGTTACGAGAGTGATGTCAAGTACGTCGTATGTAACGCCGACGAGGGCGACCCTGGGGCTTTCATGGATCGTTCGGTCCTCGAGGGGGATCCGCATGCGGTACTCGAGGGCATGATCATCTGCGGCAAGGCGATCGGCGCAGCCTTCGGCTACATCTACTGCCGCGCAGAGTATCCGCTGGCGATTCATCGGCTGCAGGTTGCGATTGCGGATGCGGTCGCCAAGGGCTACCTCGGCGAGAATATCTTTGGTTCCGGCTTCAGTTTCGACATCAAGATCAAGCAGGGCGCGGGTGCCTTCGTCTGCGGCGAAGAGACCGCGTTGTTTGCGTCAATCGAAGGTGAACGGGGCATGCCGCGGATCCGGCCGCCCTTTCCTGCGGAAAAGGGAGTCTTCGGGAAACCGACCAACAACAACAACGTCGAAACCTTCGCCAACGTACCGTGGATCATCTCCAACGGCGGTCAGGCCTACCGGAAGTATGGGACCGAGAAGAGTCCGGGGACTAAGGTCTTCGCGTTGGCCGGAAAGATTGCCAAGGGCGGTCTGGCTGAGGTTTCGATGGGGCGCACGATCGAGGACATTTTGTTCGGGATCGGAGGTGGCATCAAGGAAGGCCGGGAATTCAAGGCTGTCCAGATGGGCGGTCCCTCAGGTGGCTGCATTCCCGCGGACCTCAAGCACACGCCGGTCGACTTCGAGAACATCCCCAAGACCGGTGCGATCATGGGATCGGGCGGCATGGTTGTCATGGACGACCGGACCTGCATGGTGGACATGGCTCGATTCTTCCTGGATTTCACCCAGGACGAGAGTTGTGGCAAGTGCACCTTCTGTCGCATCGGCACCCTTCGCATGCTGGAAACCCTTGAGCGAATCACGCGGGGCGAGGGCGAAGTCGAAGATACCGATATGCTGGCGGAACTCGGTGAGCAGATCAAGCAGGCCAGCCTGTGCGGCCTCGGCCAGACGGCGCCCAATCCCGTCCTCTCGACGATGCGTTACTACATGGATGAATTTCTCGCCCATATCAAACACAAGAGCTGTCCTGCGGGTAGCTGCCAAGCCCTCGTCGACTTCATTATCATCGAAGAGAAATGTACAGGTTGCGGCGTTTGCGCCAAGGATTGCCCGGTCGACGCCATCTCAGGCATTAAGAAACAGCCATATATCATCGACATCGAGGCCTGCGTGCAGTGCGGAAAATGCATGACATCGTGCGCGTTTGACGCGATATACACCGTAGGCAAGAAGGTGGCCGCATCATGAAGACCATCACCATTGAAATCAACGGCAAAGAGATTGAGGCGCGTCCGGGACAGACGGTCTTGGAGGTCGTCGAGGAACACAAGCTCGACACGATCCCGACTCTGTGCCATTCGCCCAATCTCAAACCCTACGCTTCGTGTTTTCTCTGTGTCGTCGAACTGGAGGGCAAACCCAACCTGGTGCCGTCGTGTGCGACCCCTGTTTTTCCAGGGATGAAAGTGGTGACCCGCAACGAGCGGATCGAAAAATCGCGGAGAACTGCACTTGAACTGCTTTTGTCCAACCACTACGCGGACTGCGTATCGCCGTGTATGGAAGGTTGCCCCGCCGGGGTGGACGTGCAGGGCTATCTGGCGTTGGCCAACATGGGCGATTTCAAGAAAGCTGCAGATCTGATTCGGGAGACCAACCCATTGCCCGGGATCTGCGGGCGTGTGTGCGTGCGCAAGTGTGAGGTCGTGTGCCGGCGGATTGACGTAGACACCTCGGTCGCCATCAACGACGTCAAGCGCTACATCACCGACAGCCCGGGAGTCTACGATGACGATCCCGTGCGGGAGCCCTCCCGAGGACAGAGCGTCGGCATTGTCGGCGGTGGTCCGGCGGGTCTGACTGCCGCGTGGTTTCTTGGCAAGTGGGGCTGGGATCCGGTG
>JAOZPW010000024.1 GCA_029932545.1 Thermoanaerobaculales bacterium
TGCCGCAGCCGGATACGTCGGGCCATTGAAGTGTTGAGGACCATAAAATGAACGACGAGACGAAGACCAAGGAAGCAGCCGAGAGTGTTGATTTCATCAGACGGCAAGTTGCGGCGGATATAGAGGCCGGCGTCAACGACGGGCGGGTCCTGACTCGCTTCCCGCCCGAGCCCAACGGCTATCTCCACATTGGCCACGCCAAGGCGATTTGCATCAGCTATGGCATCGCCGGGGAGTACGGCTTCACGCCCAATCTTCGATTCGACGACACCAACCCGATCAAGGAAGAAGACGAGTACGTCGATGCCATCAAGCGGGATATCGCCTGGCTGGGCTTTGACTGGGGCTCAAACGAGTTCTTCACGTCGGATTATTTCGGCCAACTCTTCGAGTGGGCCCAGCTCCTGATCACGAAGGGCAAAGCCTACGTCTGTGATCTGGCGGGTGACGAGGTCAAAGCGACCCGGGGGACCCTGACCGAAGCCGGCAGCCCCAGCCCCTTTCGCGATCGGTCGGTCGAAGAGAACCTTGATCTCTTCCGGCGCATGAAGGCCGGCGAGTTCCCCGACGGCAGCCGCACACTGAGAGCCAAGATCGACATGGCAGCGCCTAACCTCAATCTTCGGGATCCTGTGATGTACCGGATTTTGCATGCCGAACATCATCGTACGGGCGCCGAATGGTGCATTTATCCGATGTATGACTGGGCCCACGGCCAGTCGGATGCCATCGAGAAGATCACGCATTCTCTGTGTTCGCTTGAGTTCGAGAACCACCGGCCGCTCTATGAGTGGTATCTCGAAGCGATCGGCATCGAGGGCGGGCCGCGTCAGATCGAGTTTGCCCGCCTCAACCTCAACTACACGATGATGTCGAAAAGAAAACTCCTGCAACTGGTCGAAGAAGGCCTTGTCGGAGGCTGGGATGACCCACGAATGCCGACCCTTTCCGGTCTGCGTCGTCGCGGCTACACGCCGGAGAGCATTCGGACCTTCGCCGAGAAGGTTGGGGTTGCCAAGAGGGACAGCGTCGTCGACATCGCCCTGCTGGAGTGGGCCATCCGTGACCATCTCAACACGACGGCGCCCCGGGTAATGGGAGTTCTGCGGCCGCTCAAGGTGGTCATCGAGAACTACCCCAAAGATCAGGTCGACGAGTTTAATGCCCCGTACCTGCCCGACGATCATGAACGCATGGGTACCCGCAAGGTTCCCTTTTCTCGGGAAATCTGGGTGGAGCAGTCGGATTTCATGGAGGAGCCTCATCGGAAGTTCTGGCGTCTCGCGCCGGGTCGGGAGGTGCGCCTGCGCTGGGCCTACCTGGTGACCTGCACCGATGTCGTCAAGAATGACGAGGGCGAGGTAATCGAAGTTCGCTGCACCTACGATCCCGAGAGCCGTGGCGGTAGCGCTCCCGATGGGCGCAGGGTCCGGGGCACGATCCACTGGGTCTCGGCCCGGCACGCCCTCGACGCCGAAGTGCGGCTCTACGACCGACTGTTCGTTGACCCCAATCCGGGCGCCGGAGGGGCCGATTTCAGGGAGCAGCTCAATCCGGAAAGTCTCGAGGTCCTGACCGACGCCAAGGTCGAACCCAGCCTGGCCACGATCGATAATGAATGCCGAGTGCAGTTCGAGCGACAGGGCTATTTTGTTACGGATATGGTGGACCATCAACCCGGCAAGCCGGTCTTCAACCGGACCGTGCCCCTGAGGGACTCGTGGGCAAAGATCGCGAAGAAAAAGTAGGGACTGGGAGCGCCTTGGCGTCACCGGCCAAAGCTCTGAGCGCGGTCCGTATTGGCCCTTTGAGTTCACGAGTGAGCTTCTGGCGGTTTGAGTGGCCAATCCGGCCGCGCCCAGAGCTTATAGCGCTTCGCGCTGGTAGTTGAAAAGACAGTTTCTACGGCTGAATCCGCATCGATGTGCTGTTGAATTGTGGAGGCGGGCGTCTCGCCCGCCGGGCTGATTATTTCTATCCCCCGGTGCGCGAATGCGCACCCTTAGCGAGAAGTGCGGTCGGATTGGCCACTGTTCGGCTTCAATTCACGACCATCCAATATTGGCCAATACGGACCGCAGTTCTCGCTTTAGAACCGACTCAGAACTTTCAGAGCCTCCTCAACATCCGCTTCGGTATGGGCCGCATTGATCTGCACCCGGATGGTGTCGTCTCCTTTGGGTACGACCGGGAAGGCCAGGCCGACGACTAAGACGCCGTTGTCGAAGAAGTGGCGGACAAGGCTCTTGGTGCGTTCGGTGTCCCTGACCAGCAAAGGCACGACCGGATGGGGACCGTCGATCGTCTCCCAGCCGAGGTCGGTGATGCCTTGACGAAATTGGGCCGTTCGAGCTTTGAGGTGCGTCAGCAAGTTGAGGCCCTCTGGGCTGTCGGTGATCTCCAATGCCTTGGATGCGGCGGCACAATCGGCGACGCTCAGAGGGTTGGTATAGATGTAGGTGTCGGCCTTTTGACGGATGGCCTCGGTCAGTTCGGCTGAGCCGGCAACAAAGCCGCCGTTGACCCCGAAGGCCTTGCCGAAAGTGCCGACGGTGATGTCTGCTGGTTGGCTGCAGTAATCCTCGGTGCCCCGGCCGATCGCACCGTAGGCGCCGATGCCGTGAGAGTCGTCAACGACGGTGACAAGACCCATGGGGAACCGGTCACGATGGGGTTTGCAGCGACGGTGAATCTCGCCAAGAGGCGCGTTGTCGCCGCGCATTGAGAAGATGCCGTCGAAGATGACGACGACCCGCTCCATGCCTTTGGGAACTCCTTCCAGGCATCGCTGGAGGTCGTCCATGTCGTTGTGGGCGTAGATCGCCTTGTTCTCCCGGGGAACGCCCGCGATGCGCATCGCCCGGATGATCGAGTTGTGGTTGAGGGCGTCGCCGACCCAGTAGGTCTTCGGCCCACTAACGGCCAGGCTCAAGCCCAGGTTTGCGGTGTAGGCCGAGTTGAAAATCTTGGCGGACTCCTTGCCGGTGAAGGCGGCGACGCGCTCTTCGAGTTCAACGTGATGAGAGAAGGTTCCGTCGATGAAACGAACCGCGCCGGGACCGACGCCGAAATCATGGGTGGCCTGATCGGCGGCCTGCATCACCGCTGGATGGTGGGAGAGGCTGAGGTAGGAGTTGGAGTTCATTCGGATGAAGGCAAGGTCCGAGTCCTTGAGGCGGTAGCGAGGGCCTCGTGTGCCCTGGGGCGGCTCGTAGCCGACGATGATCCGTTCCGGCGCCTTGGCACGCCCTTCATCTTTAAGTTGTTCGACCTCAGTGACCAGGGCCTGATTGAGTTTTTCCAGAGTCATAAACCACCTCCTGCAAGGGCGAAAGGGTACCATTACCCCGGAGCGTGGACCGTATTGGCTCTCTGGGATTATCGATTGAATGAGGGGCGGAGTGAGTGCAATCCGATCCACACTCCGAGGTTTTGCGCTACGCGCATGGGATTTTTGGAGAGGGTGCTGCATGAACTCAAAACCAGTCCACGGTACGAGAGTTGGGCTCATGAAACGGTTGGCGTTGTCGCTTCTGTCACTGCTGGTCCTGTTCCTTCTCTTCGAGGGGGTGTTGCGGGTCCGGGAGGTTGGAAAACGCCGGGAGATTCTGGCTGGGCGGTCCGATGCGGATCTGGGGACGGTTCGGGCAGATCCTCCCCTCCTCTACACACTCAAGCCCGGATGGCACGATGTCTTGAACAGCCACGGCTTCCGCGATGTCGAGCGTTTGAAAACCAAAGCCGACGGTGTATGGCGGCTGGCGGTCGTCGGAGACAGCGTCACGATGCAGCTAACGTTGCCCCGAGAGAAACTCTACGTCCGCCGCCTTGAGCACTTCCTGCAGGAGGCTTTTCCGGGGAGCGGAATCGAGTGTCCGACCTTTGGAGTGACCGGTTATTGTGCGGCTCAAGAGCTGGCTTTGATGCAGGACACGGTACTTGATTTTGATCCGGATGCCATCCTCTGGCAGTTTCACCTCAACGATGCGTCCGATCCGGTGATCGACGGGGATAACGGAGGTCTGGGGCGTTACTATGCGCGGCCCCGGTCCCAGGTGTGGGCAACTCTCAGTCGGAAGATGGATCATGTTCTCAAGAAGAGGTTTCTTCGCCGTCATTTTCAGGGGTTGGAGCAACGTGATTTGCAGCTTCAGGCCTGGAACTGGGACGATATGGGAAGGGTGATCGAACAGGTCCACGAGCTGTCCATGTCCCGGGAGATTCCGGTCTTCGTCGTCCTGTTCCCGTCCTTTCCCGAAGGCGGCGACTGGGGGCGGTACACAGAGGCCGAGATGCGGTTCTACGGGACTCTTGTCGGACGATTCGAGTCCATAGGTTTTCCGACCCTGGACCTGATGCCGGTCTTCAAACGCCTTCCAGTCTCGGAACTCCAGCGGGAACCCGGAGATTTCTGGCATCCCAACGCCCGGGGCCACCGGGTCATGGCCCGAGCAATTTCACGGTGGTTGGTCGAGGAGGATTTGGTGAGAGACTGCGCGCCTTAGTCACTCATCCACGAACAACTTCGAAGGTTGAAGAATTTTAGGCTGACAGCTGATAGCTGACGACTGAGAGCCACCCGGCGGGCCGGTCTGGCTCCTTTTGGTTCCGGCCCACCGGGTCAGTACACCCAGCGGAGTTCGAGCATCACGGTGCGCCGAAGTACGTCACCAAATACGTGCTGTTGCACTTCCTTATCGAGCACATTGAGCGCCTTGAGGGTTGTTGTGAACTTCCCTTGCTTCCAACGTTTGCCGACGCTGGCCCCGACCAAAGTGTAGGCATCGCTGTAGCCAAGATAGGAGGGATTGAGTCCCTGCGCGAAGAACGCCTTGTCCGCATAATTGACGGTCAGGCTTCCGAGGTAGTCTTTTGCGTTGTAGCCGAGGCCCAGGTTGAACCGGTGAGCCGGCGGAACGGACACGGTTTCTGACGGTGGTCGCATGGGGTCGCCCACCGGGTCGAGCATTTCAGGCTCGGCCTGGTATGAGTAGTTGGCGTAGACATTCCAGCCCGACGGGAAGAGGTGGCTGACCGAGGCCTCAACGCCGCGGTTGCGCACCGAACCGATGTTCATGATCATCACCGTCGAAGGGAAGCGAATGTCATAAAGCTCGAGAAAGTCCAGCACGATGGGAGGCAATGGCCACCCAGGAGGCGGATTTTCGGAGGTGTAGTAGGGGTCGATCCCGGCGAGGGTCAATGCTTCCTTGGACGGGTTGATTGAAATCAAATCATCAGTCCTGCTGGTATAGGCATTGACGTCAATCCGGGTGCGTCCGTCGTTGAGGTGAGCCGAGTAGCCGATCTCCCACGCGTCGATCGTTTCCTCCTTGAGGTCGAGGTTGCCGATGGAGTTGACCACGATGGGGAAGTCGTCCTCCAGCCTCGGGTCGAACTCGCTGACCGGGAAGTAGCCGCCGGTGATGGAGATATCAAGATGGTTGTCGATCGCAGAAGGCGCACGGAATGCACGGTTGAAGGAGAGCTTGAAGGAGTGGCCGGGCAAAGGCATCCAGAGCACGGCGGCCCGCGGTGAGACCAGTAGACCGTCGAGGTTGTCGAAGTAGTCGGTCCTCAGGGCGAGAGCGATGCGAAAAGCTCCCAGGTCCATCTCATCCTGGGCGAAGGCCCCGGCCTGCTGGCGCGAATCGGCATCCGGGGCGATCGACAGATCATAGGTATTGTGACGGAAGTTACCCCCGAATGAGAACAGGTGGCGGTTGAAGTACAGGTCACGCCATCCCACTTCGAGGTCGTAGGTTCCACTCTTGAACTCGATGCGGAGGGGCTTTCCCTCCCCGTCCACCGAGACCAGTGCGGGCGCGTCACCTGACAGGTGGTTGGCGAAGGTGGAGGCGTGAAAGCCACCGCGCCTATAGGCCACTTGCCCGTAGAGCAGCTTTGTGTTGTTGAGCAGCTCGAACGGACCGATGGGCGTGTGGAGGATGCCTTGAGTACCTGACATTCCGGCGCTGTAGCTGATGCTGCCGTCGCGGCTGATTTCCTGGTCGATCCTCAGATCGATCTTTGGCTGGGCGGTGCCTTCGTTGACGTAGGACACGTCGTCGAAGGAACCTCCTCCGACGGTCACCGGGGGCTTGATCGGTGTCTCGATGACCGGTAAGGCGCCTGTGGGCCTCTGAAAGGCGTCGCTCATGAAGTACCCGACCGAGAGCCGGTAGGCAAAGTGGTCATTGATCGCGTCGGCCCAGCGCACGTTGAACGCGCCCATGGCGCCGGTCCCGCCCGCCTCGGCGCTGCGCCCGAGCAGGCCGCCGGTCATCGTGATTTCGAGACCCTGGGAGGTTCGGGGCGGCCTGGTTACCACGTTGACGACGCCGGTGACGGCGTTGGCGCCCCACATGGCCGAGGCCGGGCCCCGCACCACTTCGATCTGCTGTACGTCCGGCGCGGAAACTGACAGGAGATCCCAGAACACCAGGTTGAAAAAATCGAAGAACAGAGGGCGCCCGTCCACCATGGCAAGCTGGGTGCCGGTAAGAAAATCACTGCTGCCCCGGCTGGCAATGTTGACATCACGTGCCGATGACTGCACCACGTTGACCCCCGGCACAGTGCGCAGGAGATCGCCGATATTCTGCGCTGCCGTCGTCTCGATCTGCCCTCTGCCGATCACCGAAATTGTGGTCGGTGAATCCTCCAAGGCCACTGTGGAGCGTGACGCAGATACCACCACGGTCTCCTCAAAGGCCGGTTGCATCTGGAAGTCGAGCACTACCGGCGCCTCGCTGTTGATCTCAATTTCATCGGAAATCACAACGAAGCCGGGCATGTTGACCGTCAACCGGTACGGGCCCGGCGGCAGGCCGATGATGTGGTACCGGCCCTCCACCTGGCTGAGTACGGCCTTCAAGACCTGTCCCTCGACGGCGACCGTAACCCCCGGAAGACCGAGCCCGTTCTGGTCCAGGACCTGACCCTGCAAACTGACCTCAGCCGCTAAAGCCCATACGCCACTGCTCAGACACACCATTACGGTCATGATGGAAACCGCAAAACGCTTGGCGAACGAACTCTCCCTCATTCTGCAAACACTCCTTCGGACGGTTCCAAAATGTGGCCACTGTCCGTGATAGTGGGTTTTTCCCGGAAAATGATCCATAGTGCCGCCGGCAGGACCGTAAAGTCAGCCAGCATGGCCAGACTGAAAGCCATCGAGGTGACCACCCCAAACTGGCGCATAGGCGGAAGGTCCGACAGGGCCAGAGCGAGGAAACCCCCGGCGTTTATCAGGGTCGCAAAAAAGATTGCGTGTCCCGCCACCCTGATGGTGTGGGACAGAGCCTCCTGGGTGGAACCACCGTTACGCGCCTCGAGAAAGTGATAAAAGAAGTGAATCTGGTCGTTTTCAGTGACGCCGAGCACCGTTGTGGCGATGAGAATTGTGGCCACATTGAGAGGAATACCGGTCAAGCGCATGACCAGAAAAGTGACCAGAATGGCGAACATCGACGGCACCATGGCGTTGAGGCGAGCCGGGCCTGAGCGGAAGACCACCAGGAAAGTGGCAAAGATGATCGTGAAGGTGATGGCAAAGCTCTCGGTCAGGGTGGGTACCAGATTTCCCCCGATGGTGTCCTGCAATACTCCGGTGCCGGCAAGCCGGTAGGAGCAGCCGGAGAGTCCCTGCTCGGCGGTTGACGCCCGCTGCCAGGCGGCTTCCACAGCTGCTCTGAGTTCCTCCATGCCGGCCCCGGACCCAGCCCGTGTCGTCGCCGTCAAGTAGGTTGAGGCCAGAGAGTCCAGATCCACCCATTGAGCCACCGACGGTTCCATGAGCATCAGTTGCTCCAGGTCGTCGACGAGGCGCTGCAAGGTGGATTCATCCTTGGGAAGAGACTCGCCGAGGCCGGCCAGGTATCTGCGAAGCCGCAAAATGGAGGGCAGTCCCACGACGGACCCGACCGCCGGTTCCCCCTCCAATTCTGTGCACAGGCGGTCGAGGCCGCGCAGGAAGTCCGGCTCGAGCACCCCGTCCGGAGGTGTGGTCACCCATATTTTGGCGGATGTCAGACCAAGCACATGCTCCTCAAAATATCGCGTGTCTCTGGCCACCGCGATGTCGGGGTCGACGTAGGCCAGGGCATCAGTTTCTAGGGACATGCTTGGCAGTATTCCGGGGAACCCAACCAGGGATATGAAACCTGAGATGGCCAGCACGGAGGCGCTGATGACCAGCGGCCAACGCCACCGATACGACCACGGGGGAATGACAACCGCGGCGCGCTCGACCCAGCCCCCGGCGATGCGGCGGTCCCTCCTGGTGGGCGTATGCAATATCTTCTGGAGTGCAGGGTAGAGGGTGAAGCAGACCATCCATCCCAACACCAGTCCGCCGGCCGTCCAGATGCCGAGCTCACGAATCGGACGGATATTCGATACCGTCAGGGCAGCAAAACCCACGGATGCGGCAAAGACCGAGGCCGATACCGCAACGAACTTGTTGGCCAGGGCTCTCGTGCGGTGCACCTCGAGGTCCAGGTCCGGGGGCTGATCCACGAAGCGCGAGTGTAAGTAGACCAGACTGGCTGTGGCGGTGACCATCAGGGTCAGGGGCACCAGAGAGGACACGATGGAGAAGGAGAGACCCGCCAAACCGGCAAAGGCCATGCCCAGCAATACCGCCGCGCCAAGCGATATGAGGATGGCGATAAGAGCCCGGACAGAGCGGTAGAGCCCATATATCAGGCTGACGACGAAGAAACCGAAGAGAGGGAAGAATCGGATGGTGGAGGCCGAGGTCTCCCGCTCGAGCCAGGCGTCAACCCAGGGCTTGCCCACCGAGCGCACGGCAGTGATCGACGGCCGCGTACCGGGCACATTGCCGGTCACACGGTCGATATCACCCAGTACTTCATCCCGGGCAACGGGATCACTGACGTCCAGCGACAGCGCCACACCAAGAAAGTGGTCGCCCACCAGGCCTTGCCGCCGGAAGAACTCGGTGCCGGCATTCATCTCCCTGATCGCTTCCGGGTCAGCATCGGGCGCCCCCGATCCCGGGTGGGTATGACGCCACACCGTGGCAAGAGAGATCGTAGAAACGCCCTCGATGGCGTCGAGTTCTGCCTGCACACTTTCGAGATCGATCAGCGCCTGAGCCGAGAAGGGTTGGGCGGTTTCGAGCATCAAGAAAGCATTTTCATGCTCGGGAAAAATCTCCTGGAAACGGTGCGAAGCCGCAACCTCCGGGTCCGTCGAGACCACCATTCGCTCGATGGAGGTATCACGTGGAATATCAAAGGCGAGAAAGGCGGCCGCAGGCAGCAGGACGGCATAGACGGCGATCACGAGCCACCGGCGCGCGATCAGAATATCGAAAACGCGAATCAGCCGCTTCTCAAGAGCCTGGTCTACCAACGCCACGTTATGATCCCCCTATGATGATTTCTCGACATCCGTCGCCCGGCATATCGTCCGTTGTGCAAAAATACGGATCCACGCAAACCTTGGTACGCATTGTAGCTGGGATTCTCCTGGTCCTTGTTGCTTCTGTGGATGGCGCCGAGCGTTTGACCCTGGTGGTTTGTGCCCCGGGATACCCCGGATCGACAGTCGAGGCACAGCCCGCAATGGACGGATTGGTTGCCGCGGCCGCCGCGGCCGCCGGTTGGTCAACCCAAGAGTTGACCGGCGTGTATTTCGAGACCGAGGCCGGCGGGATCGAGGCTCTCAGCCGACCGGACGCGGCGTTCGCGTTGGTGACTCTGCCCTTCTTCCTCGAACACCGAGAAGCTCTGAAACTCAAACCGTGCGCACAAGCGGTTGAGATCGGCCGCAATGCGACCGAGTCGTGGTCCCTGGTCGCCGGCGTTGGCGCCCTTGCTTCAGCCGCCGATCTGAACGGGTGGGAACTGCGTAGCCTGGCCGGCCACTCCCACCGGTTCATCCGCGGCCCGGTACTGGGGTCATGGGGCGAGTTGCCGGAAAACCTGACCATCACTTTTTCCGGGGCGGTGCTGTCATCGCTTCGAAAGGCAGCCCGCGGTGAAAAGGTGGCGGTGTTGCTGGACGCCCCCCAGGCATCGGCCCTGGACCGCCTGCCCTTTGCCGACAAGCTTGAGATGGTCCACCGCTCGGCGCCGCTGCCGGTATCGCTGTTGTGCTCAGTGGATGGCCGTATTTCCGAGGAGCGCAGCACCGAGCTGGTCGCCGCGTTGCGTGGACTCGATGCACGACCTGAAGCCGCCGAGGCCCTGACCGGCGTGCGCCTCGAGCGCTTCGCGGCCGTGGACAGCGAGGCTCTGATACGGGCCGAAACCGCCTTTGACGGAGTCGTGGAGTGACCCGAGGGCTGTTGGCAGGCGTCGCTTCCCTGACCCTCGTCGTGGTGTCCTATGGCTGTGTGTCTGCGCTGAGCGAGCCGCCGACAGTGTTCGAAATCGGGACCAAGGACACCAGGCGCCCGCATTCTGAACGCGGTGTCGAGGAACTCATGACCGAAGCCGGGATCGAGATGGCCGGGGCCCCCGACCCTGCGGCCGTCGAGCGTGCTCGTGCGCTCTACCTCGAGTCGGCAGGTCATCACCAAGCCCCGGTTGAGTCTTTCCTCGGCGCTGCGCGAGCAACCGCGTGGCTGATCGAGCACGAGAATGACGGCGACCGCCGCCGAGAACTGGTCCTCGAGGGTGTGCAGATCTCTCAGCTCTGCCGGCGGACATACCCTGACGAACCGGAATGCAGGTATCGACTGGCATTGGCCGTAGGACAGCAGGCACGAGAGCGGCCCTCCACCGGCGTGGACGGACTTGACGTCATGGTGGCTCTGCTCGAAGAACTGATCGAAGAAGTGCCACATCTCGACCAGGCGGGGCCGCACAGAGTGCTCGCCCTGGTCTTGTTGCGTGCTCCTGGTTGGCCCAGCGGGCCGGGTGATCCCGAGTACGGTCTCGAACACGCTCAGGCCGCAGTGACCCTGGCGCCGGAGTATGCACCAAACCATCTGGCACTGGGAGAGGCCCTTGCGGCCAACGGTCAAACCGATGCCGCCCGCCTGACGTTGGAACGCGCTATCGAACTTGCCCGTGAAAGGCAAGCAAGCGGCGACCCTGAGGCCGCCGAGTGGACCCAGCAGGGCCTGGAGGCCCTTGAGAGCCTCCACTAACCCATAACCCAAGATCCTGGGGGCCTGCTGCTATACCAAGCGCTACTGCCCGCAGTCGTAGGGCTCGGTCGGCGCGGCGTAGATGAACTCGGCATCACCGGTGCCGGTGGGATTGCCGTCCACCTTGGACACATAGGCGATGAACATATTGGGGAACTGAGTGGCGCAGGGGTCCGGGTAGACATCGGCCGGGTCCATCCACAGCTCCACGGTCAGCGGGCCGTCGGCCTTGGGTACGCCCAGGCTCGAAAAGGAGAACTGGCTCATGGATGCGGAGTGAATGGTCTTCGCACCCTCGGCGACCGTCGATCCGTCCGTGCTGCGTACCCGGTAGTGAACCGTAATCTCGGCGAACAACGCCATGCTGACGATACCGAGGTTGGAACGAAAAAGACTGTCGTTGCGGGCGCCGGTGACGATTGATGGTGTCCCCGCGGCGTTGATGGCCAGGCTCAGCGCCGGGACGGTTTGGCCGAAGGTGCCCTCCGGAGCGCCCACGTTGTAGATACGGGTCGTGGCAAGAATCAACCCGCCAGGCGGGTTGCCGGGAATCAAAGCGTTGTCTGCCGTCAGCAACAGCGAGCCCGTGATGTTGGTCTCATAGCCGAGCAGGGTGTGGAGCGCGTCCTCGAAGATCAGTGTTTCCCGTGGTTGAATGGTGAATCTATTCGGGAACATCGGGTTGTAGATGTTTGCCTGGTCAGCGATGAGAAATTGCATTCCCACGATCAACTCGTCATCGGTAGCGTTGTAGACCGTCACATCGGCGATCCACTGCGTTCCGCCGACCCCGGCCGTACGTGCCAGTACCGGGATGAACTGTGTGTGCGCTAATTGCTGAGCTTGAATCCATCCCCCACCGAGCGTTCCAAAAACGATTACCATCACAACGACTGTTTGACTGATCCTCGAAACCATGGCTTTCATAGGCATTCTCCTTTTTCTGAATATACAAGGTATTTGAAAAAGTTGATCGGCAGCCTCTCTTGTGCCGCCGCTGATTTAATTTCCTCAAGCCTCCCGGGTTGGCTCAATCAATTCCAATTCGCCCATGTAGGGGCGCAAGACCTCGGGTACGACGACCGAGCCGTCGGGCTGCTGAAAGTTCTCCAGCACGGCGACCAGCGTCCGACCGACGGCCAGGCCGGATCCGTTGACGGTATGCAGCAGGCGGGCCTTCCCGCCTTCGGCCGGGCGGTAGCGGAGATGGGCGCGCCGAGCCTGGAAGTTGGAGAAACTGGAGCATGAGGAAATCTCGCGGTAGCGATCTTGTCCCGGAAGCCAGACCTCGATGTCGTAGGTCTTGGCCGCCGAGAAGCCGACGTCTCCGGAGCACAGAGTCATCACGCGGTACGGCAGTTCGAGGCGTTGGAGTATGACTTCTGCGTGACCGGTCAGTTGTTCCAGTGCGTCGGAGGCGGTACCGGGAGTTGTCAACTGAACCAGTTCAACCTTGTGGAACTGGTGTTGCCGGATCAGGCCGCGAACATCCCGTCCGTGGGAGCCCGCTTCGGCCCTGAAGCAGGGCGTAAAGGCACAGTAGCGGAGGGGAATGACGGACTCATCCAGGGTCTCGTCCCGATGGAGATTGGTCACCGGGACTTCGGCCGTGGGAATCAGGTAGAGGTCGTGACCCTCGATGTGGAAGAGGTCATCTGCGAATTTCGGCAGCTGTCCAGTCCCCTGGAGGGAGGTGCTGTTGACCATGTAGGGCGTCAGGACCTCGGTGTAGCCGTGTTCTCTGGTGTGGGTGTCCAGCATGAAGGAGATCAGGGCCCGTTCGAGGGCGGCGCCGGGGCCTCTGAGGACAGCGAACCGTGCGCCGGCAAGCTTGGCGGCTCTCTCGAAATCCAGGATACCCAGTGCGGGGCCCAGGTCCCAGTGGGCCTGGCAGGAGAAATCAAAAGACCGCGGATCACCCCAACGGCGGATCTCCTTGTTGTCGTCTTCGTTTGCCCCCTCGGGAACCTCGGCGTCCAGAAGGTTGGGAATCGTCAGTTCGAGGGTCTCGACCTCCTGTTCCAGGCCTGACGTGCGTTCTTCCAGGTCCTTGATTTCGTCACCGAGGCGGCTCATGGAGGCCTTGCGGGCCTCTGCCTCGTCCCGTTTCCCATCTTTGAAGAGCAGGCCGATCTCTTTTGAGCCGGTATTCCTTCGTGCCTTCAGGTCTTCCAGGGTGGTCAGCAGGTCACGCCATTGCCGGTCCGCTTCGAGCAGACGATCAAGGGGCGCCTCGGTGTGGCGGCTTCTGAGCATGTGTCGGATACGCTCTGGGTCTTTTCGGAACAGCTCACGGGGCAGCATCAATGCCTCCTGCTCGGGGGGGTCTCAAAAACAGTTCAACGCTCGGTCCGGGATGATCCGAGCGGCACGTAGACTTGGGTGCCTCGTTGGCATCTGATGATCTGCTGCACCAGGGCGTCGAGGTCGGCGGGGTTCTTAATGAAGTCAATATCATCCGTATTGACCACCAGTAGCGGTGTTTCGCGGTAGTGGAAGAAAAAGTAGGAGTAGGCTTCGCTCAGGCGTTCGAGGTAGCCGGGATCGATCCCGGTTTCGTAGTCGCGTGCGCGCTTGGCGATTCGTTCGATCAGGACCGGGACCGAGGCCTGCATGTAGATCACCAGATCGGGCTTGGCCACTTCCTGTTCGAGTACCGGGTACAACTTCTCGTAGACCTTGAGGTCATCATCTCCCAGGTTGAGATAAGCGAAGATCCGGTCCTTCGGGAAGGTGTAGTCGGCAAGTACCAGGCTCTGGAACAAATGCATCTGCCGAATCTCCCGCTGTTGCTGAAAGCGCGACAAGAGGAAGTAGACCTGAACCTGAAAGGCGGCGCCGGGTCGCCCTTCATAGAAGGCCGGCAGGAATGGGTTGGAGATATCTTCGAGGACCATGACCCCCTCGAATCGCTGAGCCAGAATCTGGACCAGTGAGGTCTTGCCGACCCCGATGGGGCCTTCGAGGGCAATGTGACGGAAGGGAATCTTCTCGGAGCGCATCGGTCGAAGGTGATCTTAACCTACCCGGGGAACGGTGTCGTATTGGCCCGGTGAAAAATATAGAGAGCTTCAAGGGAAATCGACGGGCCAATCCGCCTCCGCTCCCCGGGATATTGCGCTTCGCGCAAGGGAAATTGGAAAGAAAAGGGAAAGGTATGACCTAAGCTGAGCGAATCTCATCCGCCAGAATCGCTCAGGTTAGGTATGAGTTACATTGCAACCGCATGGGCGGCGATGAAGAGCACGCCCATCACCACGGCGAGGATGCCGTTTGCGGTGAAAAAGGCTGCGTTGACGCGACTGAGATCATCGGGTGTGACCAGGGTGTGTTGCCAGCCCAGCATTGTGGCTGCCGCAACCACCGCACTCCACCGGAGGGTCCCGCCGCCCGAGAATACGGCAAAGGCCGCAAAACCTGCCAGAGACAGGATGTGAAGAATTCGGGTGAGGTTGAGAGCCTTGTGTGCTCCCAGAGTGGCTGGAATGGAGTGGAGCCCGGCGGACCGGTCGAATACCTCGTCTTGGAGTGAGTAGATGATGTCGAAGCCGGCGACCCACAGCATGACGGCAACCCCGAGCACGACAGGGGCGAGGTCCAACCTGCCCGAGACCGCAATCCATGCACCGATGGGGGCGATGCCCAGTGCGGCGCCGAGCCACAGATGGGCTGCCGCCGTAAACCTTTTGGTGAGGGAATAACCCAGCAGAACGCCCAGGGTCGGGAGTGTCAGCAGCAGACACAGGGAATTGAGCAGGCCGGCGGCAAGTACGAAGACGGCCGAAGCAACAAGGGTGACCAACCAGACAAATCTGCGGCTCAGGCGACCCCTGGGCAGGGATCGGTCTGCGGTTCTGGGGTTGAGGGCGTCCAGACGGTGGTCGACCAGCCGGTTGAAGGCCATCGCCGCCGTTCTGGCCGCTACCATCGCCAGGAGAACCAGGAGCCAGACTCGAAGGGGCGGCCAGCCTTCTCCCGGTGCACTGACCAGTGCGATCATCGCAAAGGGCAGGGCGAAGATCGTATGTTGGAACTTGATCATCTCCCCGGTTTCTCGTAGGTCATCGAGCGCCTTCATGGTGTCGGCCATCCAAAACGTGAGCAAGGAAAGACCGTAGAACGGAGACGCATGCAACCTCCAAGTGCAAGGCCACGAAGAGGGGAAAATAGCCACAAAAAGGCACAAAAAGGCACAAAAAGGGACAAAGAAAGAAGAAACAGAGGCTCCGAAGGAATCCTGAGCGGGCGCAGCCCTGCCGTGGAATCTTCAGCCGAAAGCCGGCAGCTGATAGCTAGCTCTTCCACCGAAGTTCCTTCCGTTCGAGGTGAATACCGAGGAGATCCAGGATTCGAAGGCAGTAATGATCAATGAACTCCTCGAGTGCGTTCTGAGGATCGGGTTTGAGGTAGAACGCCGGTAGCGGCGGCATGATTGTCGCACCGGTTCTGGCCAGACGCAGGAGATTTTCCAGCAAGATCTCGGACATCGGACTTTCCCTGATGCCGAGGATGAGCGGCCACCGTTGCTTGAGAGCAACATCGGCCGCCCTCTGAAGGAGCCCGCGGGAAATTCCGTGCGCGACAGCGCCGGCTGTGCCTGCTGAACACGGCAGGATGACCGTACCTATCAGCACATGGGAACCGGATGAGATCGGCGCCCCCAGATCCTCGTTGGACCAGGTTCTTATCCTGGTCTGTCCGTCATAAGAGGCCCGCAGTCGATCATGAAACTTGGGGGCTGAAGCCCAACCGGCGCCCAACTCGAGTTTCAATACCTGGGTAGCCGGGGGCGTGATCACCAGATGCAGTGCATCCAGGTTGCCGTGCTCCAGGGCCAGCTCCGCAAATCGGGCTGCCAAAACCATGCCCGAAGCGCCCGAGATCAGCAGGGCCAGCTCCCGGCTGGTCGAAACGTTGCGTGTGGTCAATGTCGAAGATGTCACAGGGGTCATGGTACAGAAGCCCTCAGCTCTCAGCGAAAAAATCCAAATTTTTGAGTCCCACGATGCGCACAGCGCATCAATGGAGGCTGTGGGGCAGAGATTGGGGACCAACTCAATTTTTTAAATCGCTTGGGCGGCCTCTGCCCTACAGGCTCCTGGGGTAGGAAATTCTACAGTGTCATAAATTTCTACACCCTGCCCGGGGCTGTCCGTATTGAAAAGATGGAGAAAATTATGTCAGTCAACGATGACGAACTGCGGGCTTGAATTGTTTTAAGTCTTTTATTTTTAATTACATCCTTGACATTTCCCAATTTGGTACAGGGCTTGCCATAGAAAGTGTCGACAACGGAAGGAGGCCCGAGAGATGAACACCGGCTAAGAGCAACCATCAACGCGTTCACAACAACAGATTATTAACAACCCAAAAAGGAGACACCATGAAAAAACTGATTCCGATCATCGTTCTTGTCCTGATGGCCGTCACAACCGGCGCGATTGCCGCCGAAACCGGTTCAACCGGCGTGGTCAACGTCAATACCGCGTCTGCGGATGAGCTCCAGTACCTGCCTCGGGTCGGCCCGGCGTTGGCCGGCCGGATCCTCGAATTCCGTGAGGCAAACGGTCCTTTTGAAGATGTCAACGAGCTGGTCGCGGTCAAGGGTATCGGCGAGACCTCGCTTGAGAAGCTCAGACCCTTCGTGGCCGTCAATGGGCAGACCACTTTGGCCGAAAAGGTCAAGCTGCCCCGCACTGCCGCCACAAGCGCATCCTGACGCGAAGAGGAGAGTGACAATTTACATATAAAAAAACAGCAGCGTGGACGGGAACGCGGTCCTGCGGGGCCGCGTTTTTTTGTCCGGCAGGAGGGATCAAAGATGAAAGAACGAGGTCAAACATTGGTGGAAACTGTTGTGGTCCTGGTCATCATGGCATTGAGCTCGGTGATGGCGTTGCCCTTGTTGGGAATGGCACATCGTGAAGCGGCCCTGAGGCGTGTGACGGAACAAGTGCGGTCTCAAATGTGGCGAGCCAGATCGGATGCCGTCATGACCGGCAAGGCAACCGCCCTGGTCTTCGACAAACTGTCTGATGGAGGGTGGCGGTGTGCGGTCGTCCAGGATGGAGATGACGATGGGGTGAGACGGAGCGACATTGCGACAGGATGTGATTATCAGGTAGGGAGGGTTCTCGAACTCGAGGTGGACAAGGCAACCCTGGGGTTCATCCCAGACTGCGACATTCCAAATCCGTCGGGTGACGGTCTGCTGGGAGGCGATTATGAGGATCCTGTCAGGGCCGGGTCCGGTGACATCCTGACATTCACGGCTCAGGGAACGGCGACCTCGGGGACTCTGTACTTTTCGGACGGCCGTCAGATGATGCGGGCGATCAGGGTGTATGGCATCACAGGCCGGCTCCGGACGCTTCGTTGGAACACAGCCTGGGATCGCTGGCGAGTGACCGGACTGTAAGATCCCAACTCGGTGGCGCCGGAACCATATGAGCCCGGCCGACCCGCCGGGCAGCTATCAGCCGTCAGCTATCAGCTGGAAAGCACTCTCGATAAATCTCATTCTGGTTAAGATTCAATACGGCCCTGCGAATCAGTCTTACCTGCGGCGGGCAAGTGCCGACTGAGAGCCGATAGCTGACAGCACACCTATCCTTCGATTTTGCTTCGGAATTTCGAAGCAGTTCGAGGGTAAGTGACTAACCCGAGCGAACCTCGTCGGTCAGCGTTTCTCCGGGTGAGATTCGGACGTTACCGAGCACGATGGAGCGAAGGATTCTGGCGCCGGCGCCGATCACGGCCCCGTGGCTGACGATTGACTGGCCGATGACGGCATCTTGTTCGATGCTGACACCTGGTCCGATCAAGGCGTGTTTGAGCACCGCTTTGTGGCCCACATGGGCCGAGGGATGGAGGTCTGTACGGTCACCCAGCAGGGCCATTACGTGATCGAGATAGTCTGCGGGCGTCCCGACTTCCCTCCAGTGGCCTGAAACCAGCACGCCTCCAAGACGTTGCTGTGCCCGGGCCGGGGCCCACAGAGCCGAGGCCACCCCCGAAGGTGTGGTCTCCAGAGTTTCAATAGCCTCTCGGGAGATCACCATCACTCCCGGGTAGAGCAAGGGAATCTCGCCGGGTGCAGGCAGTCCCCGGGGAAGAATGGCACTGACCAGACCGTTACGATCCAGAGTGACCCGAGACCAGCGTTCCGGGCCGAGGTGGGGCAAGAGACCCAGAGTCACGAGGTCGTTGGTTTCTCGATGTCGCTGGAACAGATCCTGCAACTCGAGGTTCAGGACACCGTCGCCGTTGACGACCAGAACTGGTCCGTCGGTGCCCAGCAGACCGCGGTCCCGGGCCAGGGCCAAGCCTCCGGCAGTCTCCATCAGCTGCTCTTCGCGAGAAAATCGCAGGGCCAGGTTCTTCGGCATGGCCTCGGCAGCTGTATTTTCCATCGTATTTGCCAGCCACCAACTATTGAGGACGGCGGTCCGTATTCCGGATCGGGCGACCAGGCGCAGTCCCCATGACACCACAGGGCCACCGGGGACTGGAAGGGCTGGTTTGGGCAGTACGTCGGACAATGGCTGCATTCGCCGGCCTCGCCCTGCAGCGAAGATCATTGCAATCGGGGGAATCTGGTTCGTCATCTCGATGGCATTATCCATCATTCTCCCGGCCTTGCGAGTCCGGAGACTAATAGCGCAGGCGCTTGCAAAAACAAGGGAATAGCCACAAAAAGGCACGAAAAAGCACAAAAAAGATAGGCGTAAGGCCCGTTGGGACTGTATGTGGGAGCGCGGGGCTCCTGCCCCGCATCGTGGTGACCTGTTTTTACAAGAGGCTCAGCGGATAGCTGATAGCTGACAGCTTCTGTACCATGATCCCTATGCGACACGTTGTCTACGGGACTGCAGGCCATATTGATCATGGGAAGACCGCTCTGGTCAAAGCACTGACCGGGACTGATTGTGACCGATTGCCGGAGGAGCGGGAGCGCGGCATCACGATCGACCTGGGATTTGCCAATCTGAAACACGACGGTGGTGAACTGCATTTCGTCGACGTTCCCGGGCACGAAAAACTGGTCCACACGATGATTGCGGGTGCTGCGGGCATTGATCTGGCACTGCTGGTGGTGGCGGCCGACGAGGGGGTCATGCCCCAGACCCGAGAGCACCTTGAGGTTATTCGGCTGATGGGTGTGGCCGGTGGCGCCGTTGCCTTGACCAAGGTCGACCTGGTCGATGAAGAAACTCAGGACTTTGCGGTCGAGGAGGTCAGGGAGATTCTCGAGGGTACGGCCTTTGAGGGCGTGCCGATTGTGCCGGTGTCGGCGCATACCGGGGCAGGCCTGGACGAGCTTCGGCAGATCTTGATCCAACAGTCAGCCGACGCCAGACCGCATCAAGTCGAGGGCAGGCCGTTCCGAGAGGCTGTGGACAGGGTTTTCACCCTGGCCGGCGCCGGCACTGTGGTCACCGGAACGTCGCTGTGGGGCCAGTTGGAGGTCGGGTCATCCGTTGTTCTGATGCCGGAGGGTCGAGAAGCCCGAGCCAGGCGACTTCACGTTCACGGCGAGGAAAGATCGAAGATTGAAGCGGGTGAGAGAGTGGCGCTCAATTTGGCCGGCCTCGGAACATCGGAGTGTCCCAGGGGGGCGCAGATACTGTCTCCGGGCCCTTGGCGCCCTACGACCCTCGTAACCATGAGACTGGAATTGCTGAAAGGTGCGGCGGGTCCTCTCGATGAGGGCGATGAAGTCGAAGTCCACGCCCTGGCGATGCGTGCCCCGGCTCGAATCGATCGCCTGGCGTCCCGCCCGCTGAAACCGGGTACGTCGGTAGTGGCACAAATTCTTGTCCGCCAGGAAATGATGCTTTTCCCGGGAGATCGTTTGGTGTTGCGCCGGCCGTCTCCGGTCAATACCTTTGCGGGCGGCCAGGTCCTCGATACCCGGCTTCGCCTGTTCCGGAGGGTTCAGGCAGCTGAACTGAACGAGGTCGCCAGCGTGCACCGGACTGACTGGCCGAAGCTGTTCGAGCGGTGGATCATCGACGCCGGCCTGGTAGCTCCTTCGCTGGATGACCTGGCCGGTCGCCTTGGTGTGCTGGGAGACAGTGCGCAGGGGATTCTGGGTCGTCTGCTGTCGAACGAGACGATCAGGACCTTGTCGACGACGCCTCCCAGGTTCATCGCGGAGAGTGTATTGGACCAGTTGGCTGAAAGGGCCAAGGATGAATTGAAGAAACGTCTGGTGGACGAGGAAGTTTCTTCCGGTATCCCGGCACGGGATTTTGTCGCCTCCCTGGTGCCGCCTCCGGCTCTGGCCCTGGCGCCTCAGCTTCTCGAGGAATTGCGCCGGCGTGGCGTGGTCGAAGTGGTTGAGGGCAGGGTTTTGCCTCCCGGTCGTTCGAGTCACATGACCCAGTCCGGTGCAGAATTGACCGCACGTGTGGACGACCTCTACAAGGAGGCAGGTTTCGAAGCTCCTGCTCCAAAAGACGCGGCCCAGCGTCTTGAAGCCCGACCGGTCATGGTTGAGGGAATTTGCCGTTTCCTGGTACAACAAGGTTCGCTGGTTCTCCTGGACAAGAAGTGGTTCATTCATCGGCAGACGCTGGATACGGTTATTGAGGGCATTCGCCAGTGGGAAGTGGATGATTTTGCCGTCGGGGAGTTCAAGGACCGATTTGGCCTGACCAGAAAGCTGGCGATTCCCTTGCTGGAGTGGTTGGATTCCAATCGCGTGACGGTCAGAATGGGCAATAGCCGGAAAGTTCTCGGCCGGAGGCGCTAGGACGGGTCGTAGGTTCGGTCGGCCAGGACTCGAAACGATGCCGACTGCAGGGTCGAAAACTTCATCCTGATCCGAGCTGTGTACACGACCCAGGCATCAACCGGCTGTCCTTCCCGCAGCGACGGTTCCAGTCGCCATGTTGCCAGAAACCCTGAAAGCCATCGGTTGAGTCCCGAGTCGAGAACGATGGGGACGTATTGGTCGCACCGTCCTTGTGCGTTGATGTGGACCAGGGCTTGAACGGAAACGACAGGTTCCGAGCCCGAAGCTCGAACCTTGATCTTCTTTGGATGGGCCAGTGATGTCAGTTCATCGGCTTGAACGGCCGGAAGCTGCAACAAGTGGCCGGCCGGTGGCGGCAGGGCCGGGGTGATCGGTTCGGGTGGGTCGTTAGGGTCCGGGAGAGCCAGTTCCTGACTGATAACGGTTGCTTCCTTGACGTTGCCCTCGATACGCAGCTCGATGACCGCCCAGGAAGGCTGTGTCCGCTCACCGGTCGTGGCAGGTTCAAATCGGCCGCTATCCATGCCCTTGAGAAGAGAACTGGTCAATCCCGGGAATGGAACCTCAAGAGGGACCGCACCGCCGCAGTTGCCGTCGGCATCAATGTAGGCCGCAACGACTGCTGAACCGGCCACATCGATTTTTCGGGGTGCAGTGGATCCGGTCAGTCGCGGGATCGTATCGACTGAGGAGGCAAAGGGGTTGGCCGAGGTCAGCTCGATCGCGGGCACCGGGAGTGGAATGTCGATACCGATCCGTCCCTGCCATGCCCGGACCGGTCCGGAGTCCGCTGAACATGTCAGAGCGACCAGAATGAGAAATGGCGTAATGATTGAGCGGATGAACATGGCCGCATCTTATCATTGAGGCGGTCGGTTGTCCGAGACTGGCTCTCAGTGCGAGGATCGCGGATCGTCTTGGTCCTTGACATTGTAGGTTTGGTGCTTAGTGGCGGACAGGGCCAACCCGGTCGCACTCCTCGCGAGTTGCGCTTCGCACAAAAGTGCCGACTATAATGCCCGTTG
>JAOZPW010000220.1 GCA_029932545.1 Thermoanaerobaculales bacterium
ATCGCCGCAATGGAGGCCTTTGGTTCCCATGATCTGGTCTTCGTGGACAAGCCTTCCTTCACGCAGATGATCGCCCAGGGCACACCTGCGTGCATCGTCACCACAGGCAAACTGGCCGAGGAATTTTCCGATCAGGAAGGATTGGCCATCCTGATCGCCCCCAACGTGGGAATGGCCCAGGCGTTGATGCGGCAGACCTACGTGGACCGCGATTTGCGCCACACCGAATGGTCGGCCATACATCCCTCGGCGGTCATCCACGAGACGGTCCAGCTGGGCGAGGGCACGGTGGTAGGCCCGTGCGTGGTCATCGGTGCAGGAGTCGTCACCGGGTGCGAGTGCGTCATCATGGCCGGCAGCGTTATCGAACACGGGGTCCTGATGGGGGACCGCACGATCATCCATCCCAACGTTGTGGTGGGCTACGACTGTGAACTGGGCAACGAGGTCATCATTCACTCGGGCAGCATCATCGGCAGCGAGGGTTACGGCTTCGCCCAGGACGAAAAGAAACGAAGCCACCGCATCCCGCAGTTGGGCAAGGTGGTCATCGAGGATCGGGTGCGGGTGGGGGCCTGCAACTGCATCGACCGGGCGACCTACGCCGAAACCCGCATCGGAGCAGGCACCAAGTTCGACAACTTCTGCCACATCGCCCACAACGTCATTGTCGGGCAGGATTGCCTGCTGACGGCCGGCTTGATCGTGGCCGGGTCGACCACTCTGGGTCATCGGATCATCGCCAGCGGAGCCACCGGCATCATCGACCACTTGAAAATCTGCGACGACACCGTGTTCGTGCACAGGGCCGGCGTCATCCACGACATCACCGAACCGGGGGTCTACGCAGGAACCCCTACCCAGCCCTGGGCCGAATACAGACGAAACGTGGCAGCCGGCAGGAGGGCCAACGAGACGCTCGCAAGGCTGCGCGAACTGGAAAAGAAGGTGGAAGCACTAGAGGCCCGGCCGGAAACCCCACATCTCACCACGCCTTCCGTGCCTCGCAACGAAAACCGGTGAGAAGTACGGGTTAGAACCCAACGTCCTCGGGTTCGAAGTACTCATGCCCATGTTTGCAGACGGGGCATTTTCCCGGCGGCTGTTTGCCTTCGTGGATATGTCCGCACTTGGAGCATTTCCACTTAATGGGCTTTTCTCTCTTGAAGGCGGTTCCGTTTTCGACCATTTCGAGCAGTTGCTTGTAGCGATCCCTGTGGTGAGCTTCGACCTTTGCGATCATTCGAAACAGAACCTCGGCCTCCTTGTTGCCTTCGGCCTTGGCCTGCTCTGCAAATTCCGGGTACATCGTGGTGACCTCGTAGTCTTCACCTTCCATGGCGGCCCTCAAGTTTTCGGCGGTCGTACCGATATGCCCCGCCATTTTGAATTCATCCTTGGCGTGCTGCATTTCGTTGGCTGCCGTCTCCTCGAAGATCTTGGCAATGTAGAGGTAACCCTCCTTGCGAGCGATCTTGGCCCAAAATGTGTACTTGTTGCGAGCCTGGCTCTCCCCGGCAAACGCAGCCATCAAATTTTCTTGTGTCTTACTCATTCTCTCACTCCTTCTCTGTTTTTAGACCCGCCCACCCGGCCGATCTCAATCTACAATACCCGAGTTTATTAGATCGACAGGCTGACCGCGGTGATTTTCAACCCCCCGCAGCAACCTCGAGTTCAGACTCAGGAGCGATCGCCCGCCACTCGCCATCGACAAGCAGGTGGCGCTCTCCTTTGTAGATCGCAGTGACAGTGTTACCGACAATTTCCAGGGCCGAGGGCCTCCCGCCTTTATAGACCTCGGACAACATGCCGGTGTCAATCGCCAGCACACGGCCGCCGAACCGGCTGTTAATGGTCCCGTCCCGCATGACGGTGTGGCCAATCACCATGCGCTCGACTTCGAGTTGATCGAGAATTGTTTCGATATGTTCAGCATTCTCCTGCTCGTTTCCCAGTGCCGCCCCCCGGAACCACAGGGGACCGTCCGGATGTACCAGATACCACCCTCCGACACCGTCCGCACCATCGAGGTCTTTGGCCAGGCCTCGCAGCTTTCGACCCCTTTTCCCCTTGGCCTCGGGCGCCACCAGGAGAATCGCCGTCGCCACCTCCGAAACCTCATTGACCGATGCGGTCGGCAGGACTAGGTGCTTTGAAACGAGGGTCGCCTTGAAGCGATCATAATGCCGCAACTCAGCGGCGACCCTGGTATTGATCGCCTCGATGTCCTGGCCCAGGAGAACCGGGGCGATTCCGGCGTGAACGAACACGGTGTCGACTCGGCGTACGGTGGTCGGCAAGGTTCGCAACCACTTCCCGTAGACGCCGTCCGGACCCAACGCCTCCAGGTACTCCAATTTCCCCGCGGGGTAACGGGCCATCCACTCGTCCCGGGCCTCCCCGATCTGATCCTCGGGCTCGGTCCCCAGACGCTCAACCCTGATTTCTTCTATCGAATCCTCGGGGTCGGTCCCCTGAAGTTCGACCGTGGTCGTCCCTGTCGCTTCCTCGGGGATGGGCTCCAAAAGTTCGGCCCTGGTCTCCCGGCACCGGGTCATCGCGGCAAAGGCATCGCTGCGCCGTACCTCTGAGTTTTTGTCGACAAAGGCCTCATAGACTTCAGGATTGACATCCCGGGCCAGTCCCAGGAGATTCATGCCCTCGTGATTTCCCAACAGACAGATGACTTCACCCCCTGCCTTTGGGGCCTCACGCTGCAGCCTCATCAACAAATCCATGACCTCCCTCACATGCAGCCCACGGTCGAGCAGATCTCCCTGCTGAATCAGGGTCGTCGACCCTCCAATCCATCGCCCAGAAGCGTCAATCACACCAGCTTCCTCGAGAATACCGGTCAAGCCCTCCAGGCTCCCGTGAACATCACCGACGGCCACAACGCGCTCCGGACCGCCGGCAACGGCAAGCGGCATCCAAGCCGACACCAGGAAGAGAAATGTGAGGAGAACGATCACACCATGAAAACGGTTTCGAGTTCCAATCATCAGCGGGCTCCTTCCCAATTCAGGCCGGTCTTGGATAACTGTCGAAAAAGAGCCTTGACGATTTCGATATTGTTGGAGAGCAGGTCAAAGAAATCGTCGGCCTCGATGATCAATACGCGGGTCGGTTTCGAGGCCACTGCGTCTCCGTCCCGCATCCGTCCACTGAGAATGTCACCGACACCGAACCGGCCCCGTGGGCCGACCCCGTCTTCGCGCCCGTCCCCGTGAACCAGGCGGACTCTGCCCTCGACGACACAGTAGAGCGCATCCGCCGGGGTGCCACGGCCATATATCGTTTCGCCTTCATCAAACCGCCACTCACGGCTGATGGCGGCAAGGCGCAACATCTGGTCGGCATCACAGAAGGAAAAGAGGTCAACCCCCTGCAAAAAAGCCATCATTTCGATTCGGGCCATCTCGGTCATGTCGATCTCCCCGGTCGTTGGGCCGCCTCCGTCGGAGGCCGAAGGCACCACCCGGCGTCTTCCCTGCAGGGCAGATCCCTCCTTCATCTTAGCCGCGACCCACTCTGCGGTTTCCCGGACCAGCGGATGGGTCCCGGCAGTCACGAGAGCCTCGACCTCAGGCAGAAGAATCTCGACCCGGTCGATGGAGACACCATACATCGTCGCAACCACCAGTCCCAGGGCATCGGGGTCCCGCTCCAGATCGAGGGCAAGGAAACGCTTCATCGTCTGCTCGGCACTCTGAACATAGAGAGAAAACAACTGCTCCCCCCGATGGACCTTATCGTCGATCGACAGGTCGTCGATGACCGCAAAGACGTCGCGGCGAACGCTTCCGGTGAGACTGTTGTCCAGGTACTCGAGGGCCCGGACGACCAGCGCCCCCTGTTCGCTCGAAAGACTCCTCGAGGCCGCCCGAATATCGTCCGGTGGATAGAGAAGTTCAAGCAGGCCAAACAAATTGTCGATACCCTGCCGCATTCGACGGGCCAAGAACTGCTGTAACAACGTCGGTACACGGCCCTCGCAACCCCACCCGGCATGCGGCCCCTCGAACCGGAGATGATGGGGCGAACTGACGGCGACCAAATCAACCAGATAGCCGAGATACCGCCTGGCCTCCTCCTGGATCTGGTGCCGCACGATTTCCGGCGCGACCTGCAATTCCCGATTCTTGCGCCGGAGCGAAGACAGACTCTCGATGACCTTGGCCCTGAGAAAAGCGTCCGAAACCCCCAGGCTGTCCATCAAGGCCGCCACGGACCCCGCCCCCCCCGTCAGAGCCATCGTCTTGGGGATGGCACGTCGGACCCAAATCTCCTCGTCCGGAGAGTTCATAAACAGAACAAGGGCATCAACAGCCTGGTCTCCATGGGCGACAATCGCTTCCCGAGCCTCATGTTTAAACCACCGGTCACCCATCAGAGAGATCAAGACCGGGATGCTCAAGGGGCTGCAATTACCCCGTTCCTGGCGCCGGCCTGCGGCTCGAATAGCTTCACGGACGACCTGACGATCAGGGTCATAAAAGAGCTGAATCAACCGCCCCTCGTCCCTCGATTCATTGACCTGCCCCAAAGCCTTGGCGGCCTCGCAGCGTATTGCCCCATTGCCGTCAGACAACATTTCCAGCAGAACCTCGGAGGCCTTGTCCCTGGCTTCCGGTCGCCCCAGGTCCAGGAGAAAGGCCACGGCTGCCGCCCGCAAGCAAGGATCCCGATCATCAAGCCGGTCCTCCATCATCGACGCAGCATCCTCTTTTTTCAAGGTGGCCAGGGCGCCGATCGCCGCACCTCGAACCACCGGGTCGACATCACCGATCGCCCTCTCAATCGCACCGGCGGCATCCTCGCGACTCTCATCCGCCAAGACCTCGATGACACGTCGCCGGACCTCGGCGTCGTCATGATGCAACAGCAACGGAGGCACCAGCCGGCCCTGGCCGTTGGAGGCGAGCAACTCGATGCTGTGAATGACCTCTCGCGCATCCGAACTCCCCATCGCCTCGACGAGAGTCGACATCGTCGTAACGTTGTCCAGATCAACGGGCTCAGGTTCGGAAATACTGCCGGATTTGAGGCCTTCCCGAAAAGCCCGGACGTATTCACGCCGAGTCAACTCTGCAATCACCAGCCACATGACGATGACAACAAGAGTCATGACGCTGACGTAGGTCATTCCAAAAAATTCAAGGGCCACGGGAAGAAGGAGGACCGCAGCTATACCCTTGGCGAAGCGCTGCACGAAAACGTCGATGAACGCTTTGCCGCGACGGCGGAGGTCTGGACGTACCGGCAGGAACAACAGCTCCCGGGTTGCCTGGTCGATTGAATGCCGCAGACCACCTTCACTGAGCTTTAACAACCAAGCCGCCCCGACGATTACTCCAGGTACGACACCGATTGCGAAAATCAAAAACACCGTCGACACGGCCACCGTCACCGGCAGTACCCGCATACTGAATCCAACTCCCAGCCCCCGATGAATACGGCGAGTGAATATCAGTTGAAAGATGAAACCCACCAAAGCCATCGCGCTGAAGACCCCACCATACATCGCAGTTCGGTGGTCGAGGTCCGTGGTGACTGACTGGATGACCAGGTTGAACTGCAGATCGACCATCTGGGAAACGATCATGGTCACCATCACCATCAGGGCGATCATCTCCAGCAGCCGCGACCCCAAAACGGTCCGCAATCCACCTCTGGCTTCCCGGATGAACCGGTCCTCCAGACGGGCGGTGTGGGCCTCCCCAGCTGAAGACCTCTGCCGTTCGATCAAAAAAACCACCGCTGCGACCATGAGGAATAACGAACCCGAAATCAACAGGGTGGCGTAGGTCCCGGCCCAACCCGAGACCCCACGAGCGATCAGCCCTCCAGGGATTCCTCCCAATAAGCCCCCGGCGCCGACGAAGGCGAACAGTCGCCTGGCTTGACGGGGGTTGAAAACCTGCCCGGCGTACGACCACAGCTGAGACACCGCCACACCGAAGGCCACCGTTGACCAGACGTAAAAGAGGCCCGGCACCCATCGGCCCGGAAGTGCAAAGAGTTTGTAAAAGGCCGCCAGTGTCAGCCCATGAAGGACACAGAAAACGATGATCGTCCGATGAAGCCGGTATCGAACAGCAATACGCGTGTAAAGGACCAACACCGGAAACGACACCAGCGCCAGAGCTAGATACACCCACGGCAGTTGCTCTGCACCCCAGCTGTCGATGAACGTCGCCTGCCTGACGCTCTTGATGGCATACTGTGCACAGGCCAACACGAAGAAGTAGACGAAGAACAGCCACGCGATCCACCCCTCGCCCGGCCGGATGCCAAAGGGCATGGTTACCGGTGAAGGCCGAATGACCGACCGCTCGTCAACCTCATACTCCGGCCGTCTCTCGATGAAGGAAACGGCCGCAGTTTTGGGACCAATAATCGTTTCAGAACTCTTCATTCATCCTCGGGCCCAGTCAAAAGTTCACACCAAAAACAAGGGGTTGAGTCTCCATCATACAACCTCCTTGGGGGTCAGCCCCAACACCTCAGCGTCATACGGATTTTGCGGGGTGAAGTTGTCC
>JAOZPW010000221.1 GCA_029932545.1 Thermoanaerobaculales bacterium
TCCGGATTGATCACAACCCCTCAGATGCCAACTTCGACCTTGACGCCGCCCAGGATAGGATCTGCGGTGGGTGTTCTTCTGTCGCCTCTCCGGTGATCGGCGGCGCCCAGCACATCGGGGTCAGTCTGGTCGCTCAGACGGGGGAAATCTTGACTCTTGGACTGTCATGGTCAGCGCCTGACGACCAGGCCGAGGCTCTCAGCGAGAGCCCAACGAGCCTCGTGAAGGCCTACTCCCTGTGGGTCGCCCGAGCGCCCGAGGGCGGCGTCCCCTCGCTCGACGGCGATACGGCCGGATGGACCCGGGCGCCGGATATCGATTCAAGCCAGATCGGCGGCTATTCGACAGACACGGCAGCGGAGATCGTCGTCGATCTGGCGGGAAGCACCGACGCCGTCTGGGTCGCGATCGGTCTGATCTTCGACGGAAGCGGTGATCCGGACTCCGACCCGAATAGCGTGGCCTCGAGCATCATCTCCCGTGGAATTCAGGCCTACGTGCCCTCGATCGGAATCGTCCAGATCTTCACCGACGGCTTCGAGATCGGAGATACGACGAAGTGGTCAGACAGCATGCCGTAGGCGTCCGGGCTGTCTTGATGACGGAATGATGGAATGATGAAAGATGCGGAATGATGAACCTCGGATCCTGAAGGAATGGGTGTCTTGGACGGTGTAACGCCCTCCCGTCAACGTCCTTTCTTCATCCTCCTGGACATCGCGGGTGCTATCGGCTATACTGTGGGTACGAGTAATAGGGAGGGATCCGGGAAAGCGAATCACAGAGTACCTGCCTCTTGAGGCCAACCTTTTAGGCCAACCACCTTTCTTTCCTAATTTCCTTCCAGAATAGCTGGACCGCCCCTCCCGACCTAGAACTCGCCCGGCGCAATGCGCCGGGTTTTTTTCGAAAAGAAGAACCGTTGTGGTAGTGTGCTTCCAGCATGCGTAAAGTTGTTGTTTTCAACAAGTTGTGGTTTCTGTGGAAATCGCAGGCAAGATGCCTGCGCCACAATAAGCCCTGATCCCGCAATTTTTGTAAGAGGCTTAGCTGAGAGCTGAGAGCTGACAGCTGACAGCTGAGAGCACCCCTACGACGGCTCGCCGCCACCGAGGTCGACCAACGCGCCCGGATCAACGCCGATCGAGGCCAGAGCCTGGTGCCATCGATCCTCGAGGGGTGTTTCGAATACCAGGATGTCGGTGGCCGGGGCGACCAACCAGGAGTTCTGCTCGATTTCAGTTTCCAATTGGCCCGGAGCCCATCCGGCATAACCAAGGCAAAGGTGAAAACGGCGACTCAGGTCGCCCATTGCCAAGGCTTCGAGCAACTCGGACCGGCCGGAAATGGTGAACTGTGGATTGTTGATGTCGTGACCCGAAGGTATGGAGGAGAGTCCCTCGACCAAAACGAAGCCCTGCTCGGGCTGGACTGGTCCTCCTGCCAGCACTGCCGGAGCTCTCGTGGGAGATTCGGTGATGCCCATTTGGGGTAGAACCGCCTCCAAGGTGATCTCAGATGGGCGGTTGACGACCAGTCCGAAGGCGCCGTCTTCCGGAGAGTGAGACCCCAGAAGGATCACCGTTCGCCAGAAGTTTGGGTCTGCCAACGCCGGCATCGCGATCAATAGATGGCCGTGGAGTTCGGTAACGCTCATTGTTCTATCTTATCAGCTGGGACGCTGGAAGAGTGAGGGGGAGATGGGGAGAGGGGGGGATGGGGGGAAGAAATGACGATGGAAAACACATGTCGGATCGCGTATCGGGACGCTCGAACGCTGGGACACAGGGAAGCTGGGACGCAGGGAAGCTGGAATGCCCGGTGTTGTAACAGCCTCCTGGCTTCCTAGCTTCCTAGCCTTCTCATTCGGATCATCTCCAGGACTGCCGCACCGTGTTGATCGGTATCCGGCCCGCTGAATACCAGATCCAGCGAGGCTTCAGGAAAATCCCATGTCAGGATCAGGCTTCCATCCGTGGTCGTTGAAGACCGGAATTTCCCACCCAGTGATCCGATGCACGTAATTGGCGTTGAGGCCCAGGATATTCCTTCAGAGAGATCGAGAATGAATGGGGTGTAGCGGCGGAGATTTTCCGCATCAAATACGACTTCGGCCAACTGGTCGTTCTGATCGAATGAAAAGACCCAGGTCAGGAAAGGGCCCGCTCGGGCGGTCAGGTTCGTTTCACCGGGAGGGGCGTCGATGCCAAGGTAGTCTGCAATTATTGATCGTTTCTGGCCCAGTCGTACTCCTTGAATCATTGCCGATGCGGGCCGGATGACCAGGGGTTGAGCGTACTGCTCGAGAAGTTCCTGTATCTCCGGTTCATCAAGAAAACGCTCTTCGCCGGGCAGGGTGACGGCCAAATACAGATCCTGAGCCCCGCTTTGGAGGATTGCTTCGAAGATTACAAAGGCCTGACGATGGTCTCCGAGGAGGTATGAGGTGGCCTCGAGATAGAGAGCTGGTTCTATGACAACCGGCCTGGCTTGCACGACTCGTTGGAAGAGTTTGTGTGCCTTTTGGTACTGACCGAGGTGAAAGGCCGCGCGTCCGGTCTCAGCGGCGATCTCCCACGATATTGGGTCGCGCAAGTCGTCGGCACTGAGGGGTTCCAGTATGGCGAGGGCCTCGGGGTAGTGGTGGCCCGCGACCAGGGACCGAGCTTGTTCCAGGGTCTCTTCAGGAGTTGCGGCCGAACAAATACCAGCCCACAAAGTCACGAACAAGGTGCCGGTGAGCAAAGCCTTTAAAACGTAGCGATCCATCAGACGACCGTACCACTTCGCGGTTGGTAACAAAACTCCGATACAGCAATCCGACCAGAAAAGAGAACAAGAACACAATTGAATCGCCAAGACGCAAAGAGCGCGAAGGAAACGCAAAGGAATCTCGCAGAGAACGCACAGAAATTGCTGCAAAGAGGATCCTACTTCAATGCTGGATGTTGCACGTTCTTTTCCCAGCCTTCCAGCTGACAACTGATGGCTGAGAGTTTAAAATGGCTTGATGAGCGCCTCTGAGATTGTCGTCACACCGGTTCGAAACCCCTGGTCTGAGTACGTCGTGAATAAGTTGGTTCAGGCGCTCTCGGCCATGCCGGACGTCGCATTTGCGCATCTCGTGGACGCTGGTGTACCTGGACAAGGCGAGGTTCATACGGCCCTGTTCGTATGGCTGCATCCCGGGGCGCTCCGATCGTTGCGGCGGGTCCTTAACCAGGTGTCGGCGATCGTTTCAGGCGCACTGCCCGACGGTATGGCGGTAGATATCATCATTCTCAACTCGGCGCCTGAGCTGTTGGAGCAGGTGGAGGCGGTCGGGGGACTGATCGTGGAAAGTGATCCGGAGGAGAGACGTCGAGCACTCGAGGCGGCCGCTGCCGAACCGGCCGGGGGCGAAGGAGATGGTCTTCGTGTTGGTCCGTGGTGGTGGCCGTTTTGATGGACATGGCAGCACTATCCGGGGGAAATACGAACACAGTTTAACCGCCAAGACGCTAAGGACCCAAAGGGAACGCAAAGAAAATAATTTAACAGGTGTTTCTCTGCAGGCGGGCTTCGCCTCTCTCTATCCTGATAACGCGCGCAGCGCAACTGAGGAGGCTGTGGGGCAGAGGCCACCGACACCCTTTGTTTCTCGATTGTCCTCTAGGCTTCCGCGTATTTCTTTCGTTGTTTTTCGAGCCAGGTGGAGTCTCTCAGGTACAGGGGCTCGACCGAGGTTGCGCAGTAGCGGGCGACGACATCGGATGCTTCGAATCGGTAGAGGTTGAGGGAGAGGTCCTCCGGAAGCATCAATTGGATTTCGTCCACGATGTTGAGGAACTCCTCGTTTCCTTTTGAAAAGAATCCGCTCTTGATTGCAATAACCATGCTGGGTTGCAAAACTTCTGATTCTTGCTGGAGCGAAAACAAAAAAACTGCCTGGACCGTTGATCCACCGTGAGCAAACTCCCGGATACGGGCAAGAAAGTCTTCAGGAAGTGCGGTTTCATCGATCTTTTTGAGTTTGATTCGGGTGCCGGTGTGGATTTTGGTCTGGTCCATCGGTTCTCCTTGTCGGTACCTCATTCTACTCTGACTTCGGCGGCTTGGGTTACCATGTTTCTGGGAGGGCCGGTGAAAGGAACTGTGGTGGTGATTGCAGCCCATGCCTTCGAAGCGAGGGCTGTGGCTGGTGTCGGCAGGGGAGTTGTCAAGGAACCCTGGGGCAGTTGGATGCTGTATCGGGGTGAGATGTGGGACATCCCTCTGGCGGTGATCCGGTGTGGGCCGGGCAAGGTCGCGGCGGCGGCGGCGGCGCAGGCGGCTATTCAGTACCTCGATCCGGCAGTGATCGTCAGCTTCGGGGTGGCTGGGAGCCCAGATCCATCGACCGAGATCGGCACGATGGTCATCGCGAGGGCAGTGGTCGATGTCGCCCTGGAAGAACTCGGCGATCTTCCGGTTGAGATTCCCTCCAGATTCGAGTCACCCACAGAATTGCGGGATGTATTTCTCACAGTGCCGGGCAGCACCGAAGGACTGGTCCTGTGTTGGGAGGGACAGGTTGCGTCACCCTCCCGGCGTCCCCCGATCGATGGTATTCATGGTGGTCCCCTGGCCGTCGATTGGGAGAGTGCTGCGGTTGCGCAAGTGGCCCAGATGTGGAACATCCCGTGGGCGGTGCTCAAGGTGATTTCCGATCATGGTGAGGAAGATCGCCTGAGACGGGTTGCGGTCGTTGCAAAAAGACCCCTGCAATGGGCCGCTGAAACCCTCCGAAGAGCCTGCGCCGCATACCTGGCCGAGGGTCTCGGTGGGGCTGTGGATCATGACGATCAGGACGAGAAACTGATTAGCCGGGAGGAACAAAGTGAAGATTGAGAAGCGTCAACAGGATGATGTCACAGTCGTTGTCATCGAGGGGGTGATCAAACTCGGTGAGAGCTCACGGCTGTTTTCGGATTACCTCAATGGGCTTTTTGAAGGCAACACCGGTTCGGTGTTGATCGATATGACCGCGATCGACTACGTGGACTCGACGGGGCTTGGTGAGCTTGTGGGGTACTTGCAACGGTTTGAAGGGCAGGGCCGTCGTCTGGCGCTCCTTCGGCCCCAGAGTCGAATTCTCAATCTCCTCAAGCTGACAAAATTGGACGAGGTCTTTCCGATCTTTACGGATGACCGCGAAGCCATCGCAGCCCTGAAGGGGTAGCTCTCGGCTGGGCCACCGGCGCCTCGTGGACCTCGAAGGGTGAGGCCAGAATCGAGGGTGCTGGCCCGAAACTAGAAACTAGAAACTGGGAAGACGGATTCAGAGCCTGGATTCAGCGATTTGTCGTGGTGCCATCCCATCAGTATTCTGCCTAACTGATCTCGTGCCTCCAGCCGAAGGGATCGTCGATTGCTGCAGTCTGGATGCCGACCAGCGAGTCGTACAGTTGCTGCCATCGTTGATCAAACGGGAAGGTCCAGGTCTTCTCCCCGTCGGCTACCTCTCGAATCCAGGTAATGACCGCTGCAGTGCCGCACGCGGCGGCAGCCTCGATCTCGTCGAGTTCCGCCTTGTCGATCAGTCGTTCCTCGACCGGCCAGGAGTAGATTTCGCGTGCGATCCGGAGGAGTGACCGTCGTGTGATCGACGGCAGGACGCTGTGGGAGTCCGGAGTGATCAGGGTCTCGCCCTTGAAGGCCAGAAAGTTGGCAGCGCCGATTTCTTCGATGTAGCGATGTTCTTTGGGATCGAGGTAGATCGCCTCGGCAAAACCCTGTTCTTTGGCCTCAGCGCCCGGCTTGAACGAGCAGGCATAGTTGCCGCCCGCCTTGATATGGCCTGTGCCGAAGGGCGCCGCACGGTCGAGTGTGGAGACTCTGAAACTCTTGCCCTGGTCAGGGCCAAACCCACCCTTGAAGTAGGGACCGACCGGCGTGACGAAAATCCGGAAGACGTACTTCGAGGCCGGCTTTACGCCGACGTTGTCTCCGATGCCGAGATAGAAGGGCCGAACGTAAAGGGAGGCTCCACTGCCATAGGGCGGCACATATGGTAGGTTCGCTCGTGTCACCTCTTCCACTCCGCGAATGAAAAGATCTTCGGGGACTTCCGGGCCCTGGAGGTAGCGGGCGCCGTCGTTCATTCTTCGGGAATTCTCTGCGGGTCGAAAGGCGTAGACCTTGCCGTCAGCCCCGGTATTGACTTTCATGCCTTCGAAAAGCTGCTGGCCGTAATGCAGGCACTGGCTGCCCTCAGGCAACGTCATGGAGGTCTCTTCGACGACGCCCCGAGCACGCCACACACCGAGTTCGTACACTGCCTCGAACCGGTAGGGGCAAGGGTAGTAGTCGAATCCAAGATTGGCGAAATCGAGGTTGACCTTGTGGTTGTCGTCGTTGAAGTAGTACCGAGGCTGAGTCATAAAGTTTCCTTTCGGGGCGAGGATTCAACGGATGCCGGACCTTGTGAGAGCGGCTCCCCAGCATACCGGGTCCAGGGGAGGGGGAGCAAGGGAGAGGGGGAGCAAGGGAGAGGGGG
>JAOZPW010000222.1 GCA_029932545.1 Thermoanaerobaculales bacterium
ACCAGGGTTCGCGCCGCCCGGATTGAGGAATCCGGGCAGCTTGAGGCCCCGCGGCATCGCGGGGCCCTTTTTTCCGCAGGGAAGATTGAATCGCCTCCCTTTTTGTTGCTCGAGAACCCAGGAGGGTGTAGGGCACTGAATCAGCGGCGCCTTCCGGGGGTCGTAAAGGCCCTACACCCGCCTGGGTCGTTCTGGACACCAAAGGCCGCCGGTGGATACCGACTACAATGGGCCCATGTTCAACAGGGAGGCAACCTCTCTGGGAGGAACAGAAACTGAAAAACTGTAAGGATGAGGTTGGAGATTCATCGTGAAAATTCTGTCACTTGTCATTGCCCTGTTCTTCGTTATCAACCCAGCATCTGCCGTCGATTTCCCGACAGTCAAAGGGTGGAATCCGGCCGGTGAGGTCATGACTTTCACACCGGACACCCTGTGGGAGCACATCAACGGCGCAGCCGAGACCTTCCTCCAGTACGGCTTTGTGGAGCTCAAGACGGCGGAGCTATCGAAGGATGGTGTCACGGTCGCTGTCGGCATCTACGAGATGGGCTCACCGCTCAACGCCTTCGGGATCTACCGCACCGAGCTGCCCGAGGACGCCGCAACCGTCGAGATCGGTGGCCAGGCCCTGATCTCTGCGCCCTACCAAGCCCTGATGGTCAAGGATCGTTTCTATGTCAAGGTCGACGTCTATGACGGAGAGATCGACGATGCCGGCGGCCGGTCGATGCTCCAGGCAATCGCCACGGCTCTACCGGGCAACGACGGCCTGCCCAAGGTCTTTGCGCAACTGCCCACAGCTGGCCAAATTCCCGGCTCACAGCGTTTCACCCGTGAAGCCTTCCTCGGCGTGCGGGAGCTCAAGAACTGCATCTCGGCGGATTACGACCCAGGCGCCGGTGCCACGGTCCAGTTCTTCGTGATGCTGGCGCCCGAGGGCACGACCATCGATACCGTATGGCAGTCGTTGGAAAATAAATGGAAGGCCGTACCTGACCAAGGGGAGCCTATCCTCGTGAAGACCGTGCCCTATCGCGGGCTCGTCGGGGTTATTCGTAGCGGTGATGCCATCTTTGGGATCTCAGGCAGTGAGAGTGAAGATGCCCTACTGAACAGCCTTGAGCGATTTTCTGCGAGGCCGTAAGATCCGGGCGCGGGCCCTGCGACGACTCGATGCGACCAATGGATTGAAGGGTTTTCTGGGTTTGGGTCAGGTCAACTGAAGCAGGCCTCTAAACTTTCTACAACGCTCAATACCGTTGGCCGGAGTTTGAAGATTTCAACTACGAGGACTGGTTTGAAAAGGTCATGCGCCCGATCGCGAGAAGCGGCCGCCCCTCAAAGATCTACCCGATGAAAAGATTCAACGGGCGCCAGCACATCGACCTCGGCAACATCGGACCTTTTGGCGGTATGTTCGTGCCCTACAACCTGCCCGACTACTATCGCAACGGAGATCCAGACCAGGCCGCACGCCTGGAAATGGACAAGAGCATGATGGGCATGATGTATGGCTGGATGTTCAAGCTCTATATGCTGGATCGCTTCATGTCCTACATGGACATAGACGGCTGGAATCTGGACAGTTTTGAAGACGTCAAGGCCGGACAAAACACCGAACCACGCTGGGTGCCCACCGACGCCAAGCTGGAAATCAGCCACGCCATCCGTCTTGAGGGCGCCCTCAGTTGTGACGATTGCCACGGCCCCCAAGGCGTCATGGACTGGCAGGAACTCGGTTACACCGAAGAGGAGATCGCGGGGCTCAGCCGGCCCAGGTGAGCCCTGAAGCCTCGGCCGGAAGCCCTCTCAACTGCAAATCAAAACCGGCATGCACACTCGATTCGTGTTTCGGCACTGGCGCAGTTGACAAAAAGAATTACAATCTATAAATTGTATTTATGAATCTAGAAGATTGCCTCGTCTTGCCTGACGGCCCCAAAAGGACTGCTGCTTTCGTAGCTTGGTTGCAAGGGCATTTTTCAGGCCAGGATGAGGTCCCGGTCCTCGTCGGCGGCGCAGCGGTTGAGATCTTAACGGGGGGCGCATACACCACCGGAGACCTGGACTTCGCCGGTTCGATTCCCGAATCAGTGAAGAAAGCCCTCCTGAAGAATGGATTCGAGCGCTCCGGAAGACACTGGATTCACCAGGACGCCCAGATATTCCTGGAGTTTCCCAGTGAGACACTTGACCACCGAGAGCAAGCAGTTCGGGTCCAGGTTTATGGTTTCGACATCCTGATCGTGAGCATTGAAGACCTGCTCGTCGATCGTCTCGGGGGATGGGAGTACTGGAAATCCGGAGTCGACGGGGCGAACGCTTTCATTCTCTTTCGCGCCCGGCGGTCAGAAGTCGATCATGAACGGCTGGCACGCAGAGCCCGCGAGGCAGGATTTGAAAATGCACTTGAAGCTCTCGAAGAATTCGACCAGAAATGGTCAACAACTGATCCGAGCCCCGAGGATCTGGAGACGTGGGCAAACAGAGGCCCAATGGAGTCAAACTGATGACCACACGACTCACTCGGCGGCGGCCACGGGACTTCCGCGAATGGCAAACTCTTCGACAGTGGGGCAAACTCCCTCAAAGGGAATCCCAGCAACCCGGATACCTGCTGCGGACCATTCGTCAAAGTGCCGGGCTGACCCAAAACGAACTCGCCGAACGCTTGTCCATTACCCAACAGGCAGTATCCCAGGCTGAGCGTTGGAACGCCAATCCCACAGCCGAACTGATGTTTTCGTGGGCCCTGGCCTGTGAAAGGCAACTCGAACTCTGCTTTAATCCCAACCTCGGCAGGTAACCCGAAGCAAATCGAGCAGACATGACAACCGGTCTAAATCAACGGAGCTGTCAACTCCCGTCCCGACTGAAGGAAACAGTCGTGCAACCGCCTCCTCAATGACCATCGGGGGGAATCCGTGATCCCTCAGGTGATGGATCAGCTTGAGGCTCTTGAAACCGTCGAACCAGCGGTGAAACTGGGCCTCCAGACCGGCCGGGTTCGGAGCGTTTTCCTTGAGCTTCGGCCAGACTGTTTCGAAACCCTGCTGCTTCAAGAAAGTCCCCAGCTGTGGAGCAATGGCGGCGCCACCTTTGAGCAACTCTTCGGCCGAAGCCTCCAGGCGATCTGAAACCAAAGCCAACCATGCTCCGAGAATCCGATAGCACCCGGGGTGATACACCGTCCCCAAGTCTCCGTTTCCGCCAAGGTGCCGGCCCATGCTGGCGCCGGTACCGAACGGCACCCTGTCCGACGCCCGAGCCGAGGGAAAGACGGTCGTTGTGTCGATCCGGGACACCGATGAAGTCTTGACAAGCTGCTGGATGAAGTAGAAATCCTCTCCAGCCTGCTTGCGGTTCATGCCACCGGCAGCGACATACGCCCCCCCGCGGGCCACGATCGTCGAACCGACTGTCGGCAGGGCGTAAGGCGATCCGGCAGTCCGAAGGCCCAACTCGTGATATCTGAGGAAAATCTCGTACAGCAGAATGCCTTCCCGATGCACCGGATCGTCCGGAACAGGGTGGGCGAAGGCCACTACCCCGGCCCCAGCGTGCGAAAGGGCAAAGTGCTCACGAATCGACTGAAGGTAGTTGGGTTCGACACATGAATCCCCATCCAGGCTGATCAGCAGACCATCCGGAGAGCCGTTCCTGCACAAGAGCCCGAGGGCGGTGTCCAGCCCAATCCTGCGGGCCTCCCCCACTCCCATCTTGCGCCCCAGTTCCTGTCCGGGCGACGAGGCGTCGATGTAGGCCAACCGTAAGGCGCTGATCTTGCCGTCAGGATCGACCGGTGTGAGGCCACCTTGTACGATCTGATCAAGGTTCCGCAGGACATTCTGGTTGTCGGCTATCTGATCGGCACGGGTAGAGGGCGGCGCCCTATTGTTGACGACACAGATGACAAGGGTGCCCGCCAGTTCCTCGGCCGGGTTCTGCGCGAGGCTTCTCAGGGTCTCGAACAGGTTTTTGCTCTCGGACAGGACCGGGATGACCACGGCACGAGAAATGCCCTCAGCACCAGTCCCGATCAGCGGCCGGGAGGTACTGTTTCTCGTCCCCACCCACTCGATGAAGCGTTGACAACGACGCTCGTCGGCCGTCATGTCGACCGGCTGCCGATCCCCGAAAATCCTCCACTGGCCTCGACCACACGATGGGCCTCGGAGACGTCGCCTTCATCTATCCAGTGAATCACCACGCCCCGCCGCTGCATACGCCGAAACCAGGTCTCCTGCTTTTTGGCGAAGCCGCAGATTGCAGCGCCCAGCTTCTGCTTGAGGTCGTTACTGTTTCGAATCTCACCCTTCAAGTACTCCGAAACGAAGCGGTATTCGAGTCCGAGGAAAGACAGTTTCTCCCACGACACGCCGCTTGAATGCAGATGTTCAACCTCTTCGACAAGGCCACCTCGAAGCCTCGCAGTCAGACGATCCCGAATTCGGCGACGCAAGACGATGCGGTCCCAGCGAACACCGAGCACCAGGGCATCGATTTCGGGCGCCGGCTCCGGCTCATGCCGGGCGGTGTACTCCGCGATCTCGATGGCGCGAATCAAACGCTCCCGGTCCTCGAGATCGGTGGTGTTATGAACCTCACGCAGCTTTTCCAGCCGCTGCCCAAGCTCTTCGAGAGAGAGGCTTTGCAACTCGGACCGCAGGTCTTCGTCCGGGGGCACATCGACCATCCGGTACGCCTTCAACACCGCTTCGAGGTAGAAACCACTGCCGCCAACGGCAATCGCCGGCGTCCCCCGTTGCTGCAAGCTCTCAAAAGTCTCAAAAAACCTCTTTTGAAAATCGAACACGCTGAACTCGATGTCCAGATCGACGATATCAATCAGGTGATAGGGAATGTTCTTTCCGTCAACGACATACTCGTCGAGATCCTTTCCCGAGCCGATGTCCAGGCCACGGTAGACCTGGCGGGAGTCGACGGAAAGAATCTCGGCACCGGCCAGGCTCGCAAGCTCGACGCCAAGCCGGGTCTTGCCGGACGCCGTCGGCCCCAATATCACCAGGAGGTTCTTCATCTTCTATCAGCTTACGTCTTCCCGGGCCATCGTCTCGACGAAATCGCCTTAAAAGCCCGGTACCAGGTAATGAACGCCTCTGTTTCGCGTACCAGGCCGTTGATCATTCGTCTGCCACAACATCTAAAAGATCCAGGTCTTCGACGGTGTCCACATCGGCCAGGGTCACAGTCTCGGCCCATCGCACGTCCCCAGACCGAAGCTTCTCCCTCGTGGCAGAGAGTGTTCCCGGAGATGACCACGGCACCCCGGAAAAGCAGTCCACACCGGGCGCCCGCTGCCCGATGGCCCAGTAACCGCCATCCACTGCCGGCCCCAGGACCACCGCCACGCCGGAAAGGAGCTCGAAGGCCTTCAACAGATGAACCCGAGTTGCGCCGGGGCAGTCCGAGCCTATCAGCAGAACCCGGTCAGCCCCTTCAGCAAAACGCAGCCGGAATGCCTCCAACATTCGTCGACCGAGATCACCGTCGGCCTGCACCTCCACCCGGGGACCAACCGGAGGCGTCCAGCACCCAGTCAGAGCCCGGGCCAGTGAGAGCACCACCGGGATTCCGGTGGCCATGGCCTCGACCAGCGTCCGCTCGAGCATCATTGCGTAGACCGTCGCTGCCCGTTCTGCCCCGATATCACGAGCCAGGCGGGTCTTCACCCGGCCCGGAATCGGCTCACGACCGAAGATCACGAGGCTAGGGCTAACCTTCATCGCACGTCCTGGTACCAACGAGCCAGGGTCCACGGGGAAACGCCCAGCCGGAACAAGAGAGGAAAAGTGGCGGTGCACAGCCGGTTCATCACGGGCCGTCGTTCGAAGCGGCGTCCGGTGGTCCGAACCTCCAACAGAAGCCTCTGGATCCGGCCCAGGCGGCGGCAGGAACGGGCGAAGACTACATCCTCCATCAGCGGAATTGAGGGATACCCGCCAGCTTCGTCGTACACCTCCCGCCGAACCGCATGGGCCTGATCACCATAGGGCAAGCCAAACCCAAAGGACCGGAGGTCAATCAACCGTAGCCAACCCTGAGCGAGACGCCCCGCCGCTGGGTCGCTGGGCTCTGTGTGGAGACGAAAATAGGCGAGAGCAACCTCCGAATCGTCCAGGGCCCTTCCCGCCGCCTCCGACCAGCCCTTCGGCAGGCGGCAATCCGCGTGCAGGAAAAGCAGCCGCGGCGCCGACGTAGCTTGCGCTCCGTGGGCCAGTTGTCCACCCCTGCCCGGAGGACAGGAGAGAACCCGGACACCCGCAATATCCTCTGCCCTCGCCACCGTATCATCGCTGCTCCCGCCATCCACCACGAACACCTCGGCCGCCTCCGACCCGATGGACACCAGGCAGGCACCGATCCGCGCCTCCTCATTGAGGGCCGGAATCACGACGGCAAACCCCGGGGTTTCCACACCGGGGATTGTACAGGCGTTAACGACGTATCCTCGAGCACCTCCGAAAAAACGAGACAAACCTT
>JAOZPW010000223.1:0-239 GCA_029932545.1 Thermoanaerobaculales bacterium
CTTGATGTTGCTCAAGTAGGTTTCGAGCACCTGTCAGGAGGTCCTGAAAACCGACGATGCCTCTACGGCGCTTTTCGGTCTCGACCTGGGTCAATACCTCGTGGAGGATACGCCTGAGAGCGCCAAAGACCGCTGGGTCGAATGTCTGAATGAAATCCATTGTTACGGCCAAATTGCAGATGGCGTCAAACTCAACCACCCACACCCGACCAACCAAATCAGGCATCCCCCCACCAACA
>JAOZPW010000223.1:249-3086 GCA_029932545.1 Thermoanaerobaculales bacterium
ACTCAAAGAACTCTTGCTCTGCCTGGCTGTATGTGTATTTGAGCCCCCAGAGTTTCAGCCGTTCGATATTTTGTCCGCCTTCAGGCTGATCCTTTATCCACTGCGAGATCCCCGCCAGAGTGATTCCCGGCGCTTCCCCCACCTGCGGTCGGTCCCGGCCGGCCAGATCGAGCAGCCACTGGGCCGTCGCAACCGTCCGGCTGCCCGTGATCTCAGTCATCTTCAGGGCTGCCGGCGCAAAGGTGTCGAGACTCTCGTACAACCGGTTGACAATCGGCGCCAATTGCTGCGCCCCCATCGGATCCTCGGCGAGTGCCTCGGCCTGACAACCGTCGGCCAACAGGGCGGCGACCGCATCTCGGATTTCCACCGGCCCGACGCCGCGCCCGGCCAGCAGCAGAGCATCATCACCAAGATTCTCTCCCCCGTAGGCGCCGGTCAGCAACTCCTCCACGGCCCACTCGACGCAGTCGTCAGTGGCTGTTCCGTCGGCGTCAACCTCGAATGACGGGTGCACCCCGGCCTCAACCGGAAAACGACCGAGCAAAGCCCGGGCGAATGCATGGATCGTACTGATGCGAAGCCATTCCACCTCGGTCAAGAGGGCCGCAGCCCTCGCTTTCACGACATCGATATCTTCCGGTAGCGCCTGCTGATAGAGGCCGGTGACACTCGTTTTTCCTTCCGGCCCACTACGACCATCGGCCAAAGTTTCGCTTCGGTGAATTTCGTCAAACGCCTGGGCCACCCTCCTCGCCATTTCGGCAGCCGCATCTTCTGTAAACGTGATAGCGACGATACCGTTGAGCACCACAGCGGCCACACGATCGTTGTCTCTCTCGGCCGCGTCAAATCCACCGAGGGCCCTGTCCCATCCCGGACCGAGAGACCATGCAACGATGCGTGCCACCAACGCAGCTGTCTTGCCCGTCCCTGCGCCGGCTTCGAGAACGACCGGTCGGTCGAAGACCGTCTGGGCAACCAGTCGCGCTTCAATGTCGGGCAGACGATCAGAGTGCAATGAGTCTTCCATCATCACGCCTTGGCCTCGGCTTTTGTTTGTTTCTTTTTTGCTGCCTTGTTCTTCGGCAATTCCCACATCAGACGCAAGGGGGCGTCCTCATCCATGGCGCCAAACGCATCTGCCATTCGCTGTCCAACCGCGGAATCTCCATAGAGGCACGCCGACTTGAGGGGGCACCAGCCACACGACGGACCCTTGCCTTTTCCGTCCGGGGAGCTGAGCCTCGGAAAGAAAACTCCCTCTGCCCAGGAACCGAAGATCGCCCGTGCAGGTTTGATCACGCCGCTCGCCAGCTTCTCATCGATATCGATCAGCGGCTTCTTGGTATCTTTGAGTACGACATACTGTCCGACCGCTCCCTCTCCGCCCCCGAGTGCGTAGGCAACACCCTGCAAGAGCTTGCCTCGGGCAATCGCGAGTTGAGAACCGCTGGTCGCGGGTAGACCGGTTTTGTAGTCCAGTAGGAGCAAATGCTCGTCTCCAGCCGTTCGGTCAACGCGGTCCGCCCTGAAGTGGACCGGCGTGCTGATCTCGTGCTCAGCCTCCGCGGGTAGCCACCGGATCTCAGCCTGGCCGATCGTCTCCACGCCAACGACATATGCCTCGTCGTGTGCCCAGGCCAGTTCACGGGCTCGTTCCAGGAATCGCAGAGCGAACGCGGCCACTGCGGGTCCCAGTGCTGGGATGCCCTCTTCTAGGGCCTTCTGTCGAGCCACATCGGCTGCCAATTCTTGCAATTCAGAGATCGTCGGCCGGGGCACCCGGACCGCGGGTTGCCGCCGGGCTTCGTCGATGGTCTCTCCCGGTGCAACACCCCGATCCACCACCACCCTCTCCAGGACCTCGTGAACTACCGAACCGACCACGGCGCCGACCAGACCCTCTTCACTGAAGGCCGCCTCCGGCGGCGCCTCGAGACCCAGTTCTTTCTCCAGGAAAGCTCTCCAGGGGCAATCAACCAGGGCATTCAAAAAACTGACCCAGATCGTCTTTGGCGGCCGCACACCGACAATGCCCAGGAAAGGCCCGAGATCCTGGCGAGGCGCCGGAGGATCAAGTTCCTCGAGGACAGCCTCGAGGTGCGTCGATTGCCCCACAGCCAGTCGCTCGAAGGCCGAAAAGAACCCAGGGCCACGCCCTTCGAGGCCCTCGATCACGGCATGCTCCAGAGACGGCCGGGCGAGGTCCTCAGACCTGGCCTCGAAGACATCGGGACCGGAATCCACCAGGGCGTGCCTCTCGGATGAGGCCTCGGGCGTCTGCTCTTCCTGTGTCCACGACAGGCAACCCTCCAGATGAAGCCTCTCCAAAAAGACCGAAGGGTTCATCTCCTTGCCGTCGGCATCTACCCTCTGGTACGAAAGAGTCACCGCCGGGGCCGAAGTCATCAGCTGTGCGAAGAGATAGCGTTCCTCCGGACGGCCCCGTTCCTTGAGGGGGAGATCCGGCAGCAGTTGAGAGACCGCCCGCCGCGCAGTGCTCGAAAATACCGGATCATCCGCCATCTGAGCCGGGAAAACGCCCCTATTGAGACTGGGAAGAAACAGATGCTCAAAGGTCCGGCTGCGGGCTTCCATGACCGTTAGGACCTGCACACCTCCGCCCGGCCCCCCGACTGGCGCTGCGCCAAGGCCTTCCAGGGCGCTCGCAAGCACGGGCGAAAACTCGGCCCACAGGGTCTCGAGCTCTTTGGGCAACTCGCCCTCGAGGGCATCGAGCGCCCCGGTCAGCACGTCGTCATACCCGCCGGTCTCAGACCTGAGAAGATCGATGACCTGGTGAATCCAGACAAACAGAGCTCTTACCTGGGCCC
>JAOZPW010000223.1:3096-6505 GCA_029932545.1 Thermoanaerobaculales bacterium
TCTGCCCACCGGATCTCGAGCTCTTTGGGCAACTCACCCTCGAGTCGATCGAGTGCACCGATCAGTACGTCGTCGTACCCCCCTGTGGCCTCAGGCCTGAGAAGATCGATGACCTGGTGAATCCAAACAAAGAGGGTTCCTACCGGGGCCCGTAGAGGTCGCTGCTCGAGGAGGGCGACCAAGGCGAGGGCTCGCCCGACCCCAGCCTCGAGATGTCGCTTCTCCATGAATCTATTTTTCTTCCGGGCCTCACCGTTGACCATCTCCATTTTCTCGACGACCGGCAAGCGCAGGCCGGCTGGGCCGATGACGGCCCCAAGATCAAGGGCCGCTACCTGGTTCAGCCGTGCTGCGCCGAGTGTTCTCATGGCCAGGTCGAGTTCCCGGACATTCAATAAATCGCCCCAAGAAGCGGCGCTCAACCAGCTCTGTGTGCTCGCATCCGGTCCCTGCGTCAAGAGTTCAAGCAGGGCCGACGCCCGACGAGCCGGGGCGCCCCCCGGCGCCTGGGCGCCCTCACCGGAAAACGGGATGCCAAGCCGCCCGAAATGCCTGCGAACAGCCGCCGTCGTCGCGGGATTCAACCCCCGGAAAACGACGCCGACTTTCTCGGCCGCCACACCAGACTGCAGCAGAACCTGCACCCGTCCGGCGATTTCTCTCACCTCGGCCTCGGGGCCCGGAGCGTTGAATGCTCTAATCTCGCACCGTGGAATCGCACCGTCTCGCTCAATCTCATCCTTGCCGGCGCCCGGGCCGATGATGTGGTCCCTCAACCGCTCGGTAAAAATAAACCCAGGATCACGCCGCCGAGGCTGCGCCGGATCCGGCGGGTGGTCCATCACAATTTGTGCGTGACCCCACCGAATAAGGGCTTCGAGAAAGTCCGACAGCAAACCCGTCGCTTCGGCAAATCCGTAGATGAGAATTGCGGCAGAGGGCAACACCGCCCCGCCTCGCTCAGCCAGCACCCCGGCAGCTGTTTCATGAAGCGATCCACGGTGGGCAAACGCCATCATTTCGGCAGTCGCATGGCATTGTGCCGCCACCCTGGTCACGGCCACAGCACGCTCAGCCTCAGCCCCACCGACCGAGGCAGTGATCTTTTCACCCAGAGCGTCGACCTTCTCGCTTCCGAATCCAGCATCCAGAAGATCTCTGACGGCTGCGACCACGGGCGCATACCCGTCATCAAAAGCTGAGAGATCATATTGCAACACATCTTCGTTGGCCGCAAACCGCCTGGCGAGCAGGTCCTGGACGCGAGCCCCACCGGAAGGCAGCTCAACCGCAGCCCGTTCCAAGACCTCAAGAGCCAAGGCCCTGTGAGTCTGAACAACGACGCCGACAACCGCGCCAAAGTGATCCGTCAAGACCTTCAACACATGCCGCCTGAGGCTACGCGAAGGCACGACCACTCGGATCGGAGGGCCGAAGCCTTGAGGGCTCCGGGGAATCAGATCTTCGAGGCGATCGAGCAGCCTGGCCTCGGCGTCTCGCGGGCCGGAGACCAAGATCAGAGATTCACCAAACAATGTCTTCTTCAACACCGGTTCATCCCACCATGGGCCGGTGGTGGAGTCAAATCCGGGTCGTCAGGGCTCGTCAGGGGACAAAACAATAAGGAACCCAGGAAAGAACACAATAAGACCTTCCTCATCTTCGGCCTGCCGATTAGATCGGCGCCTTAATCCTAGAACTCCCCTCCTGCTCTCTTCTTCCTGGCTTCCTGGTTTCCTTATTCAATTCTCTATTCCTTCTATGGCCCCGCACAATCACAACAAATTTGACAAAGTGGCTTCCGGAAGCTACCTTTAATTCATGAGAGCCGTTGGACTGAAGGTGTTGAAGAACCGCCTGAGCGAATACGTCAGAATCGTTGCCGCGGGCGAGGTCGTTCTTGTCACGGACCGGGACCGTGTCGTCGCCGAACTCGGCCCACCTTCCCCTGGACGCGCCGAAACACCCGGAGATGCCTTCTTGGCCGACGCCGTCCGGCGGGGCTGGCTCAGTCCCCGACTGACGACCGGAGAGGGCACGATGCCTCCCAACATACCAGTCACTTCATGGGATGAACTGGAAAAGGAAATTGAACAAGACCGGGAAGATCGTTGATCTACCTCGACACCTCTGTCGCTCTCGCTCAACTTCTGACGGAGGAACGGCAACCTCCTTCGCACTTGTGGGCTCAAGAGCTGGTCTCGAGCCGCCTCCTTGAATACGAGGTCATCACCCGAATCAACGCTCGCGGTCTCGCCGGAACCCACACTGAAGCCGCCCGGCGCCTTCTTGGATTCGTATCGACCTTGGAAATCGCCCCACCAATTCTCGAAAGAATCCTCGAGCCTTTCCCTCTGCCCGTTCGAACACTGGACACCATTCACCTCGCTTCAATGGTCTTCTTGACGAGGGGAAGGCAGCAGGTTCAACTGGCGAGTTACGACGAACGCCTCAATCGTGCCGCAGTCGCCCTCGGATTCCAACTTTGGTCTGACCTCGACACCAACTGACCCAACGGGAGTGAACCATGACCGATCCACAGACCACCTTTCAACGCGTACCCATCCGCCCAATGGACTGTCTGTCCGAAAGCTGGAACCTTTTGGCGGGACAGTATTGGGTCTTTTTTGCGATCTGCCTGGTCGGCATGCTGATCCAGTCCTTCGTACCGATGAACATCCTGACCGGGCCGATGCTCTGCGGGATCTTCATCGCCTGGTTCGTTATGATGCGAGGTGAGGCGATCACCTTCGATATGCTCTTCAAGGGCTTCGATTTCTTCGGCCAAAGTCTGATCGCCTCGCTGATTCTTGTCGCCGTGGTCCTCGTAGTGATGATTCCCTGCTATGTGCTTTTGTTTGCAGGAATCGCCCTCGGCGCCGCCGCCGGGCAGGAGACCCCGGAGATCATGGGAATCGCCGTGCTGTTGTCTTCCAGCATCTTCCTACTGGTGATCATGACGGTGATGACCGTGATCATGACCCTGTTCATTTTTGTCTACCAGTTGATCGTCGACCGAAAACTCAAGGCAATCCCTGCGATGAAAACCAGCGCCGCCGCGGCATGGGCAAACCTCGGGGGAGTTCTCGGCCTGTTGGGCCTGACCTCGTTGATCGCTACCATTGCCTCCCTCTTCTGCATCATCCCGATCTTCTTCGTGGCGCCCTGGTGCATCGGCGCCATCGGCATCGCCTACAGAAGGGTCTTCCCGGAGTTGCCGACAGAGGCGCCGCCCCTGGGGGATTGAAACGAACAGGACACAAGAGAAACTCTCGCAAAGATCGCCAAGAGCGCAAAGGAAGAAGACAGAAAAAGGCAGACGCCCAAACCCAAGAGCGCCCTCTCCAACGGGGAGTGCCACTTATGACTTTCTCCCCGCGCAGACCTCCCGACAACGAGAATGCTGCGG
>JAOZPW010000224.1 GCA_029932545.1 Thermoanaerobaculales bacterium
ACCACGCTCGTCACCTGCCCAATAGGCGTAGATTGTGTGACCGGGGATACCTCTCAATACCATGACACCCTGCTCTCTGAATGCCGGAATCAGCCAATCGCTGTCCTCCATCGCCATGGCGGTCGCAACCTGAATGGCCTCCTGGCCCTGGATCGGCGGCCAGGTGCCCATGCGGCCCTGCCGCTGCAGTTTGAGTGCCTTGTTGTCGAAGGCTCGTATCAAGACCATGTTGCGGTAGAACTCAAGGATCTGATTGGGATCGAGCTCAGGCATCAACTCACCGTCGACCTGACCATCGAGGTCAAGAATCTCCAAACGTTGCGTCACCGCCTCGTACACTGTTGTGCGCGGCATATTTCCCCCTGTTATTCTGGAGAGGACCGCCTTCGCGAGGCGTTCCCGGGTCCTATATCGGTCTGGAAAACCAGAAAATCAGGCTGATTATTCCCGGCGCCCGCGCAAAAAGGGATACCCTTGAACCGCAAACGAAACACAAAGAAATTTCGCAAAGATCGGAGGCAAAACACAAATGCCTCGCAGAGATCGCAAAGATCGCAAAAGAAAACAAGGAGTATTTATGGTTTTTTTCTTTGCGTCCTCTGCGCTCTTTGCGAGAAAACTGTCTTCTTATCGTCTGCGTCCTAGCGAGAGGTCTTCGACCTTGGTCTTTCTCCCAAATTCGCTGTGATCAGGCAGCTCCTCGTGCCTCGCGGTCATCCCCAGTGCCTTTTCAAGTGCGGTCACCACGTAAGGGGCAACATTTTCGGCATGCCCGCAGGGTACCGCCTCGCCAAGGCCCTCTTCGATCCGGCGCTCCGGCACTCTGAACGCGCCGGCATAGATGTCCACGGCAAGATTGAGAGAAACGGCCGCATGAATCAGAACTGCTCTTGATCTGCGGGCCTGCGCGCATCCGACGACTTTTCGGCCGTCGGCCACCAGTGTATCCGAGAGTTGATCCTCAAAACAGATCGGAGACCGGTCCCTCCCTCCTTTTTGGGGATTCGCCTTGTACCGCCCCCGGCCACCGGCTCCTTCCAAAGCCGGCACAAGCGCTCCGAGAAACAAGGTATAAAGTCCGGTGATCTTCCGGGCCCAGGTGTGCTCGGCTGGAAGGAAAAGTGAGACCGCAATATCTCGCCGATGAACGACACCCGTCCCTCCTGTCATCCGCCGGTATACAGGCACTCCGGCCCCCCGGCACCAGTCCAGATCGATGTCGCCGATCTTCTGGCCATACCCGAGGACGACCACCGGCGATACCCAGGAATAGAGGAACAACGACACGGCTCCGGACGATGCACGGTCGAGAAAATCCACCTCCAGGGCCAGATCTCGCTCCGGACGACCGTCAAAATCGACGAAGAATTTCAGCTCTCGGTTGTTGGTCATGGCATCCACGCGGCAATTTCATCATGAACGGCCTACCAGAGCAAACCCGGCGGAGCCGGAACAAAAGGGCGCCCGACCGGCCCCGCCGGGTAGCTATCAGCCGTCAGCTTTCAGCTTTCAGCCGGAAACCGTTCTCCACGAGTTCTATCAGGGCCTATAAATAATGTGCCCTCAACGAAGCAGTCATTGCCGACCGCAGAACAAGCGCTAGCCCAAGGTCTACCGAGCCAAAGGATTCTGGCTGCTGACAGCTGAGAGCTGATAGCTGATAGCTTCCAGCCCTGATACCATGCACACATGCGGCAAGAGGCGGAACTGGTCCCGTACACCACGACCCGTCTTTCGGGTTCACCCCTGCTGGTCTTGGCGCCTCATCCTGATGACGAGATTTTCGGCGGTGGACCGATCCTTCTCGAAGCGCTGAGGGCCGAGGCGGCGATTCATGTCATCATCGCCACCGACGGTGTCGCCCAGGGCCACCCTGAAACACGGCGAGAGGAAAGTCAAGAGGCTGCCAGGCGGCTGGGAACACCGGCGCCCGGATTCTGGCCCTTTGCCGATCGCAGCCTGTCTCCATCGAACCCTGAATTCCTCCAGTATATCCGGCATGCCCTGGACAGTCACCGCCCGGAACTCTTGGTCATCCCCTCCCCGGCCGAGTTGCATCCCGACCATCGGGCGATGGCGCTGGCCGTGTACCGGGTTCTCCAGGAACCCGGAAGGATGGCCTCACTCCCCCCAACCTTCCGCCTGGCAACCTACGAAATTTCGGCATTCATGCGGCCCAATGCCCTGGTGGACGTCACCGATGATTGGCGTGCTCTTATGCACGCCTCCGAGGCCTTCAGCTCACAAAACGACGTTCAGCCCTACCTCGAAGTTCTGGACGCAGTCGCCGTCGCACGCCGTCTGACTCTGGGCCCAGAAGTCAAACGGGCGGCAGCATTTTTCGTCGTCGATCCCGCCTTCATCTCGATGCACGATGTTGACGCATGGGCCGCCCAACAGGGGCCCAATGCCGATCCTGCCGTACTGCCGGCGCTCTTCCCGGATTCGCCCCCGGTCGGAGGCAAGGCCGGCATCAAGGCGCCACCTGATTCTCCACCGACGAAGACCCAAGCAGAGCCCGAATCCACCAAGGAGGCCGAAGATCCGGCCGCACGTGTCTCCGTCGTCGTCAGGACCAAGGATCGGCCCGACCTCCTGAGGGAAGCCCTGCAAAGCCTGGCGTCCCAGAATCACCGACCTCTGGAGGCCATCGTCATTAACGACGGCGGCGTCGATGTCACCGATATCGTGGCATCTTTCGAAGGTCAATTGGAAATCATCCACGAATCACTCCAGCCCGGCAGAGGTCGCTGTGCGGCCGCAAACCGCGCGATCGAGTTGGCCTCCGGGCCATGGTTGGCCTTCCTTGATGACGATGATCTATGGCTACCCGATGGTATCGGACGCCTCCTTGCCTCCGCCTCCTCGACTCAGAGCGTCGTCTACGGCGCGGTCAGTGCTTTTTTAATCGACCCCGACACTGGCGCCGCCAACCCCTTCCACTCCTTCGGCGCCCCTTTCGATGCCGATGCGCTGCTGTTCGAGAATTTCATTCCGATCATCGGTTGTTTGATACCGCTGGAAGAGGTCCGGTCAATCGGTGGGATCGATGAGAATCTGGATTGTTTCGAAGATTGGGACCTCTTTCTCAGGCTGTCCCGGATCCTGCCCTTCGAATTCGTCGACATCGACGTGGCTCAGTATCGAATCTTCGGAGAAGGTTTCATCACAGGCGCCGGAGCTGAAGACCTGCAACATAGGGGTCGAACAGCCATCTATGAGAAACACTGGGCGCTGCTCTCTCCCGAGACACTCAGCCGCATGCAATATCACGCCAAGGCCGAAGTCATACCTGCGGAGATCGCTCGGGAGACATCCTCATGGAAGAGCCGAGTCGAAGATCTCGAGAGAGGCAACCAGAACCTCAAAGCAGGCATCATCGACCACGAACGGCGTCTCGAGGCTCTCTGGAACGAACGTCTGGAGATCGACCGAGATCGCGATCGCGAGAGACGTCGGGCAAATTCCCTTCAAGACGAACTGGAAAACGAACCGACTCGAAGCATTCTGGTCTCGGTGATCATCGTCAACTACAACGGACGCCATCATCTGGAGAAGTGTCTCCCCTCCCTCGCTCTGACCGAGAAGGTCCGTATGGAGATTATTCTCGTCGACAACGGTTCCGAGGATGATTCCCTGGTATGGCTGGCCGAACACTACCCCGAAGTCCGGATCATCGAGATCGGCGCCAACGTCGGTTTCGGGGAGGGCAACCGGCAGGGGCTGTTGGCGGCCCGCGGTTCCTTCGCAGCCTTCCTCAACAGCGATACCGTTGTCGAACCGGGCTGGCTTTACGAATTGCTCAGAGTCCTCTGCCTCGATCCCCGCATCGGCGCTGCGTGTTCAACTCTCAACCTTCTTGAGCACCCCGAGATTCTCAACGGGCGCGGGGGCGGCATGTCCAAACTGGGTTATGGGTACGACCGCCATTACGCCTGTCCCATTGAACAAGATAAAGATACTGATGCGGTCCAAGACGTCTTTTTCCCGACGGCCGCCGCCATGCTGATGCGGACACACGAGTTTTTTGATATCGGCGGCTTCGACCGAAAGATGTTCATGTACCACGAAGACGTCGATCTCGGCTGGAGGCTCTGGCTCCTGGGACGGCGCGTCGTTGTCTGCCGGGATTCGGTAGTCCGTCATCATTTTGGGGGAACGACCCACTCGACAAAGGGCCTCCAGTGGCGCGAACGCATGGGCAGCCGCCACAACGTAAGGTCAATCCTCAAGCACTACCAGCCGATCAACATCCTCAAGGCCTACAAGGGTCTGGCCAAACTCTGGATCGGCATGGGCGCCTGGCGACACACGGCCCACGTTGTCGCCTGGAATGTGCTCAAGCTACCCAGCACCCTCAGAGAGCGTTGGCGAATCCAGCGCAGGCGTTGTCTCAGCGATGCCGAGTTCTTCCAACGGGGTTTCATCTCCCCGTCTCCCTATCCTGCGCCGCATCCCGAGATCCGGGACCTCGAGGGCCAGAGAGATCACTGGATCGAGACGCCTGTATTGAGACCGGGTCTGGTCTCCGCCATCGGCCGCCTCGGCGCCGGCTGGTATCCACCCCACCCCATCGGCCGGGACGAAGTCCGTCCTTTCTGCGGTGATGCGCGATGTGGCTTGAAGGTCACGCCCGGCGCAACCGGCGCAGTCGAGGTCGATATCCACGTCCCTGAAGATGCGATCCGGGGCGGCAGCTTCACGATCGAGGCCAACGGAACCGACATCTCGACACCTCTGACCGGAGAGATGTGGCAAACGGTCCGGCTCGAGGGGGTTCAGGCCGACAGCCAGGGCGAGATCTCGCTGAGACTCCAGGCGCCTTCCTTCAGGCCTCACACGGTTTTCAAAAACTGGGATTTCCGACGGCTCGGCGGCGCCGTCCGCCTCGTTGCCTTCAAACCCGACCAGCCCAGACCTCCGGCAAGACCAGAAGGCGTCTCGGTCGTCATCACGACATACAGGCGCAGGCAGGCCCTTGTCATGACCCTGGACGCTCTCCGGGCCCAGAACTGGCCGAATCTTCAGGTCGTCGTCATGGACGACGGCTCGGGCGACGAGACCTGGCAAGCTCTCCAGCACTACAGGGATCTCCACAATGATCACTTTCGCCTGACGATCGCCACCCAGGAGAATCAGGGACAGGGCATGGCAAGGAACAACGCGCTCGCCCTGGTCGAAGAAGACCTCGTTCTTTTCCTGGGCGATGACATCATCCCCGAACCCGGGTTGATTCACGCTCACGTCGAGCGCCACACGGCGCTGGGCGAACCGGCGGCCGTCGTTGGTTTCACCGATTGGTATAGACAGGAGATGGCTGTCACTCCATTCATGGAGATGGTCAACTTCGAGGGCCACCAGTTCGGATACGACCACATGACATCGGGGGCCGATCAACCGTTCACCTGTTTCTATACGTCGAATATCTCTCTCGATCGTTCAATCCTGGGTAACCAACCCTTTAATTCCGCTTTCAGCTCCTACGGATGGGAAGATGTCGAACTGGGGTATCGGCTCAGTCTCCGGGGCGTCCGGATTGTGTACGAGGAAACTGCTCGCGCCGGCCACTTTCATCCGACGAACGTCCGGACGTTCTACCGTCGCCAACTTCAAGTGGGACGGGCTCACCACGACCTCCTGGCCATTCATCCGGAACTGAAGAACCATCCCTCAATGCCGCCCGAACGACCTCTAAAGTGGTACCGGCTTGTGACGCCGTTTACCGGGTTTCTGGTCGCTGTCGCCGACTCCCTCGACCGACGAAACCTCCCGGTTCCGAAGAAGATTCTGCACCATTTGATGATGATCGGTTTTTACCGTGGCAGATCCCAGATCTCGCCGTAATTCTGACCACGAAGCTCTGCCCTCAGACCAATTACTCCGCAACAGTCCTCACGCGAAGGCCTTCCATGATGCCGAGAACCCACGAACTGGCAGCGGGAGCGGGGAGAAAATTGAGATCAGTCGGATCTGCCTCCGTCACCAGAGGGCCCCTGACCAGCGGCATGAACCGTTTCGTCGGTGAAATCACCCAACGCGCCCCGATACCTGCGGTGGTCGGATCGACCGAACGCACTCTCGACCTTCCCGGAGGTATCGGATCAGGCCAAAAGGTAGTGAACCATGCGGGCATCCAGAGGCGCCGAAACCGCTCGAGCGACGGCCCAAAATACTCGGTCGCATCCTGGTCGGTCGACACCCCAATCGCATGGCAAACCCTGGCATCCGGTGCGACCACAGCATGCAACCCCAATTGCCTGACCCGTAAACAAAAATCGTTTTCCTCATAAAAGAGAAAATACTTGGGATCGAAGCCACCGGCCGCCTGGAAGGTCGTTCTCGTAACGGCCATCAGCGTTCCCGACACGAGCGCGGTCGGCGTCGGCTCTGTCGCCTCCCAGAGCTTCAACTGTTCTTTGAAGTACCGCCGCCGGGCGGTCCAGAGGCTGTACCTGGCCTCAATCTCGCCCCACCAGCCAGTGTCGGGTGCCTGAGGAACGGAC
>JAOZPW010000225.1:0-2971 GCA_029932545.1 Thermoanaerobaculales bacterium
GGTGAACGGTTCGGGCAGCGGCGCGTCCACCTCGGGCTTCTCACCGGTGCGGATCTTGGCGGCGATCGCCAAGTAGCGTTTGGTCCAGTCGATATCGGGCGTATCCTCGGGCAGGCCCCGTTCGCGCCAGACGTCGAAGGCAAGCTGCGCCTGGTCGCCGAACGTGCCGATGGCCTTGCCTTTCCACTTTCGGAGGACGGGGTAGAGCGGAACCTCGATGTTGTGGTGGATGCGTTCACGGAGGACCCCTGCGAGCACGTCAGAATCGAGCGCCATCAGGTCTTCGTAGGTGAACTCATGGAAGTGGTAGTTGATCTTGATGTCCTTACTCATAGACCTCTCCCTGCGAAGCAATAGTGATATTGGCGTCAGTTTTTGTCAACCCCGACTTTCGGACCCTTCTTCTTCTTTCGCTTTCAGATCCAGTACGTGTTCAGTTGAGGTTGCCTGAGGCAGGCGGGACGCCTGCCTCGCCAATGAGTAAGGTGTTGTTGTGGGTGCGGCCGTCCCGGCTGCACCGTTCAATGAGAATTGACCAGGGAAAATAGCGCCTTGACAAGCATTCGCTCGGAACTCAGAATGTAAAAATGACGAGCGTTTCAGTTTTGCCCATGCCGTGCCATCATCACGTCGGGCGGATCAGTGAGCCTTTGAGGCCCGATAAATCGGGTGCCTCGCTGAAACGACAACTGGAGGATCAGATGGTGGTTGAATTTCGAACCGTGACGGAGGGCTGAGATGGAACGACCGACCTTGGGCCATTTGTTGGAATCGGCGGCCGCCGAGTACACCGAGAAACCGCTGTTTGTCTTCGAAGGCGCATCGGTCAGTTATCGAGAGGTCAACCGGCGGGTCAACCGGGTTGCCAACGGCCTTCGGGGAATTGGCGTGGCCAAAGGTGACCGGGTTGGTGTGATGCTTCCCAACGGACTGGAGTTCCCTATCACATGGCTGGCGATCGCCAAGTTGGGGGCCGTCATGGTGCCGATCAACATCAACTACAAGGAACATGATCTGGCGTATATCTTGTCGGATTCGCAGGCGGAGACTCTCGTCATTCACGAGGGCTTCCTGCCGGTGCTCGAACTCGCGCGCAGCCGGGCGGAGAGTCTCAAGCAGGTGGTTGTGCTGGGGGATGTTCCAGACGGAATGCGCTCGTATCAGCAGATGGAGAACGACGCGCCTTCCGACTTCGTGATCACAGGCGTCGACGAACGCGACCTGATCAATATTCAGTACACATCAGGGACCACCGGCTTCCCCAAGGGCTGCATGCTGACCCATCACCACTGGCTACTGTTGGGCTCGCAGCTGTCGGAGATCGCCGGGATGAGGCCCGATGATGTGGACCTGACGGTGCAGCCCTTTTATTACATGGATCCACAGTGGAATACTGTTCTCTGTCTGGTCAACGGTATCCCGCTGGTCATCGCAGAGCGATTCTCGCCGTCCGGTTTCTGGCAGACGGTGCGCGATCACGGCGTCACCTTTGTCTACGTGATCGGCACCATGCCCTACTACCTGCTCAATCAGGACGAGAATCCTGAACTGGAACAGAAGCACAAGCTCAGGGTGGTGTACTGCTCGGGCATCAACCCCAAGCATCACGAACTCTTCGAGCGCCGCTGGAACGTGCCGTGGCGCGAGGCCTTCGGTATGACCGAGACCGGATGTGACCTGGTTGTCGGATTCGATGATGACGAGCACACGGGTTCCGGCGCCCTCGGTGATCCCTTTCCCGGTAAGCAGGTGAGGGTCGTCGATCAAGACGGTAACGTGTCGCCTGCAGGCGAGGCGGGCGAGCTGGTGATCAAGGGCGAGCCCATGATGCTCGGTTACTGGAGAAAGCCTGAAGCCACTGCACAAACGATCCGGGACGGCTGGCTCCATACCGGGGATCTGGCCGTGCGCGACGACAAGGGAGACTTCCGCCTGGTGGGTCGACTCAAGGATATGGTCAGGCGAACCGGGGAGAATATTTCGTGCACCGAGGTCGAGAGCGTGCTTGTCGATCACGACAGCGTTGCTGTGGCTGCAGTGGTGCCGGTCCCCGATGAGCTACGAGGCGAAGAGGTCAAGGCGTACATCCTACTCCGTGAGGGCATTGCCGCCGCCGATGTCGATCCTGAAGAGATTGTTGAGTTTGCCAAGCAACGACTGGCCCAATTCAAGATCCCCAGGTTCATCGAATTCGTTGACAAACTGCCGAGAACCCCTTCTGAGAGAGTGGAGAAGCACAAGCTGATCGAGGCCAAGCCGGACCTCCGCCTTGACAGCTACGATGCCGTTCAGAAGATCTGGATTACAGAGTCGGTTCTACGTAATCTTGAGGTCTGAGTCGTGAAGCCGGAACCAAAGAGGTCGGTCTACGGGCCGGCAATCGACCAAGTCTGAGGGCAAATTCACCACAGAGACACAGAGGACACAGAGGAACACAGAGGGCAATCCAACGGGCCCCCGGCGTTCGCCCACCCGCTTCGCGGGCTCAGCTGAAGGCCTGCCCATCGCTCTGGACGCAGGGCGTCCCATCGAAGTGCAGGCCTTCAGCGCGCGGGCTTCGCCCGCTTGGGCGAACCCTTAGGCGGTATGCCGTGTGCCCGGTTGCACGCGAAGCGTGTTGGGCAGAACAGAGGCGGGTGACAAGAACTGGTTCTTGGAGAACGTTTCTCTTTTGCCCATAGCGGACGAAAGTCCGCGTACCGGGCTGAACTGACGACCCCGTTGGGACTCTCCTCTGTGTCCCTCTGTGCTCTCTGTGCCTCTGTGTTAACTGTCTTCTGGAGGATCCCGCCTCGATTTTTCGCTTTGTTCGTGGATAAACGCTCTAATGGCTCGGCCGGTTCTCTCTCAACCTGCATAAATTGCGTCAACCGCAGCCTTGTCCAGCTTTTTCAGGAGCGCTTCCAGTAAGTCCAGGGCAGCGATGTAATCATCAATGTTTATGATCCCAACGTGGGTGTGGATATACCGG
>JAOZPW010000225.1:3071-6484 GCA_029932545.1 Thermoanaerobaculales bacterium
GGCAGCGATGTAATCATCAATGTTTATGATCCCAACGTGGGTGTGGATATACCGGGCCGGTACGCCCAGAACAACTGTGGCGACTCCCTGCCCATTTCGCTGAATGGCAAGGGCGTTCGTGCCGCCGGAATGTCGCACGGCAACTTGATGATTGATGTTGTTTTCCTCTGCCGTTTGAATGATGAACTCGGCCAGTTTTGGATGGCAAATCGTCGATGGGTCGAACAAGCGAATCTGGACGCCATTGCCGGACACGCCCTGGGCCGTTTCGAGATCAGATCCGGGGAGATCGTCAGCCGGCGGACCCTCCAAAACAATGGCAATATCCGGATTGGCTGCTGCCACCGATACTTCAGCGCCCCGGACGCCGACTTCTTCCTGGACACTGCCCACGCCGACGATGGTATTGGGATGATCGATGCCGGTCATCCGCTGCATGGCCTGGATGACCAGTCCGCAGCCGCAGCGGTTGTCAAAGGCCTTGGCCGAGAGCATCTTTGGGTTCGACATGGGCATGAAAAGTGTGTGCGGTGTGATCGGTTGACCAGGCCGAATGCCCAGTTCGTCCATTGCTTCTTCCTGGCTGGATGCACCGACGTCCAGGAACATGTCCTTTACCTCTAACACTTTTTCCCGTGCATCTTTGCTGAGAAGGTGCGGTGGCGGTGCAGAGGTCACGCCCACGACCTTGCCTTTCTGCGTCGAGATCGTCAGCCTTTGACTCAGCAGAACATGTCCCCACCAACCGCCAAGGGGCACAAACTTGACAAACCCCTCCTTGGTGATCAGCTGGACCATAAAGCCCACTTCGTCAAGATGGCAGTCAAGCATCACGACCGGACCGTCTTCAGTGCCCTGGCGTGTGCAGAAAATATTGCCCATCCGATCAGTGGATATATCGCCGGCGTCAGATAGCTCATCTCTGAAGATTTCACGAATCTCGGTTTCGAATCCAGGAGCGGCATCCGCTTCCGTCAGTTTTTTTAATAACGCAATTGCTGTTTTGCTCATTATTTGTCCTTGAGGTTTTGCCATAAACGCATCAGGGCGCCGCCATAAAATCTTGGGCAGGGTGGGATCAAGGCTGATCCGGGCGTACCACACCTTTCAGCTCGAGCAGGGGATGGGCCCCGTTAACCTCCTCGGAAGGCGGGTTCTCGGCAAAGGCGGCACGATACCAGAGGATCGACAACATGGTCACCAGCTTGGCCGGCGCCCGCCGGAAGTGGGTCAACGACGGGTCCTCTCGCACGAAGACGTTGTGGAGCATCTCATCGACCATTCCGCCGAGAGCAGAAGCGACGCCGAAGGTCTCTCCCCTGGCTCGTTCGGTGGTTCCCGCTCGCCGGGCCATTCCTGCGGCCACCTGGCGGTACCATGCGGCGTTATTCTTCATCTGGAGTTCGTCAAATTCGGGAAACTCGTCGCAGAGCTGCCGGTTGCAACGCATCAGACCGATGTTGGAACGAAAGAGATCAATGAAGTGGCTCATCGAAGAGTGAATCCGCCGATATGCCGACATGGAACCTTCCGAAGGAGGCATAAAATCCAGTGCCCACTGACCGTGTCCGCTCAATACCTCAAAAGCCACAGCCCTCTTGTTCTCGAAGTAGCGATAGATCGCTCCGTGAGAGACCCCGGCCTCGTTTGTGATGTCAGCCATACGCAGGTTGTGATAGCCGTTTTCGGCCAGAATCCTGGAAGCGGCGGCAGTGACCCGCAGCCGGGTGCGTTGGCCCTTTGAGAGTTTCTGAGCCTTGTCTACCTTTAACGTCAGAAACTCGGTGTAATCGAGAATAGCTGAAGGCACTGCGTTCGTGTCATTATCATCAATCATGGCATACAGTATGTGATACACAGGCTACTTTGTCGAGCCCTTCGAAATTCGTAATTGCGGGAGTGCCCTACCGCCGGTGGTCTCTTTACGGCGTCTTGAAACATCAGTGATACGTGATTTAGAGAAGAGCTGGACTCAGGGCGTCCCTGCCGTTGTTGACAGTTTGCTCTGGCGGGGTTTATTCTTCGGAAGATGACACAGATGTCATTTTACGGCTCAGCGCTGGATGCCGGCTTGGCCGCCCTGTTTCTACTGAGGAGATGTATTGATGGTATTGACAACAACCTTAGAATTGGCGACTCCGTATCACATTTTTCTCGGGGACATCGACGACGCGATGTATGCCAAGACCGCCTACGGTGTCGTTCAGTGGAGGCGCGAGCTGTGCATTGGGCAACACCGTCTTCCGGGATGTCATTTGGATCTTGGTCTTACCGACATGACGCCATCAGAGGCTGCCGAAGGGGGCGCCCGGAGCTTTATCATCGGCGGTGCAAACGTCGGGGGATTCTTTCCCGATAGCTGGAGAAGCGTGCTGCTCGATGCAGCCGGTGCGGGACTTGACATCGTCGCCGGCATGCACGGCAGGTTGGCCGAAGTCGAGGGCCTGGCGGAGGTCGCCGCAGCGGCAGGCGTCCGCTTGATCGACGTGCGCGTACCACCCAAGGGATTGCCTGTCGGTACGGGGAAGAAACGCACGGGTAGCCGCCTCTTGACCGTGGGAACCGACTGCGCGGTCGGCAAGAAGTACACCGCCCTTGCGCTTGAGAAGGAGATGCTGAACCGTGGGATGAAGGCCACATATCGAGCGACCGGACAGACCGGAATCATGATCGCAGGCGCCGGGATCCCGATTGACGCCGTGGTGGCCGACTTCGTGTCGGGGGCTGCCGAGATTCTGTCGCCGGACAACGAGCCGGATCACTGGGATTTAATCGAGGGCCAGGGGGCGGTCTTCCATCCCGGCTATGCCGGTGTCTCCCTCGGTCTTCTCCATGGGTCTCAGCCTGATGCCATTGTGATCTGTCACGAGGCACACCGGGAGACGATCGATGCTTTTGAGGGCTATCGTGTACCGCCAATCGCAGAGTCTGTGGAAACCTATCTGCGGTTGGGAAAACTGACCAATCCCAACATCCGCTGTGTCGGTGTCAGCATCAACACATCGAATGTCTTAAAAGACCAGCGAGAGCAGTACCTGGGTGACTTGTCTCATCAGTTGGGCCTCCCATGTGTCGATCCCCTGAAAGACGGCGTCGGCCCGATAGTCGATCGGCTTCGATAGGAGCTGTCAGCTATCAGCTCTCGGCTCTCAGACCACGCCGCCGGCTTCACGGACCCGAGCCTATTGGCTCGGCATGCCTTCGGTCTGACGTCGGTTCCCAGCCTGCGCTTGCACTGCCGTCGGTATGACTGCTTCGCGGGGGCATGCGATTTTGTGGGCCAAATAGACCTCGTCAATAGCGCTTTTCTGACTGATAGCTGATAGCTGACGGCTGATAGCTCCTTGCTTCACTCCTGACGAACGCCGATCATCTCCATATCCATGAACATCAGCCGCGCCTGGGCCGCGGGA
>JAOZPW010000226.1 GCA_029932545.1 Thermoanaerobaculales bacterium
ACACTTCCTGATACAAGAGGTTTCCGTGCAGGGTCTCTCCGTGATCGCCGAGACCTTCGCCATGGTCACCGACCACTACGATTCTCGAACCTTGGCCTTGATTTCGTCTTTCGAATGCCTCGATCAACCGCCCCAGTTCATGGTCCATGGAGGCGATTTCCCCAAGATAGGGTGATGAGGGATAGCGGGAGCGAAAGGGCTCTGGAGGCTCGTAGGGTTCGTGGGGGTCATAGTAGTGGACCCAGATAAAGAGTGGTCCGTCCGTATTGGACGCCAGGTAATCAAGCGCTCGTTCGGTGGTGGGGCCTGCAAGGCGTTCGGTGTTGCCCTTGCCCAAATCGTCGTCGTAGTGGTCGAATCCTCGTGCCAGTCCGAAACGCCGCTTGAGAGGATATCCGGAAATGAAGGCTGCTGTGCGATAGCCCCCATCTCGAAGCCGATCCGCCAGGAGTACCTGCTGATCGTCGAGAAACCGCGAGTTCTCATGGATCCCGTGCTCCGATGGATAGAGTCCGGTCAAGATCGAGGTATGGGCCGGCAGGGTCATGGGTGCGGTCGTCCAGCCTTGTGAGAAACGCATGCCACGGGCGGCCAAAGCCTGCAACGCGGGGGTTTCCACCGCATCGCACTCGAAGCCCACACTGTCTGCCCGAGTGGTGTCCAGGGTAACCAGCAGGATGGACGGCCGAGTAGGGGAGGGTGTCGGCGTCGGGAGCGTCTCTTCTTGCGAGCAGGAAATAGCAATCAGGCCCAGGAATACGACGAACAGATACGTGGCGGCTCGTATGTGCATGATGGGATCCTAACCCGGCGGGGCTGGAACCACGAAGTGATCGGCCGGCCCAGGCACTGATGATCAAGTCGAAAGCTGCCGGTGTTATCATTCTCAAATGACATTACGAACAGGGTATTGTGACTCGACTGGGGCGTTTTGAGGCAAAGATGATGCGACTTCGCCACCAAGCGATTGATCTTCAGCTCCGCCATACATTTCGCCTGGCACGGGGTGACAGTGACTCTCGTCGGGTTCTGATCGTGGAGATTGAGCACGATGGTCTGATTGGCCGCGGGGAGGCGGCGCCGATCGCTCGCTACGGGCAGGACGCTGAGTCTGCGGCCCGGGCGGCAGAGGCGATGGTGGCGCAGATCGGCGATCCTCTGGCCTTCGAGGTTGCAGCCAACCGAATGGCCGTGGCCGGTCAGCCGGCAGCGGAGGCCGCCGTGGACATGGCTTTGCGTGACCTGGCTGGAAAGAGATTTGGCGCACCGCTGTACCAGATGATGGGCATCGATACGAGCACCATGCCGGTGACGTCGTTCACCATCGGCATGGATACGCCCGAGATTATCGAGCAGAAGGTTCGTGAGGCTGAAGGCTTTGAGGTCTTGAAGGTCAAGCTTGGCTCGCCGGATGACCGCCGAATGTTGGAGACAGTTCGCAAGATTACGAATTGTCCGATCAGGGTGGATGCCAACGAGGGCTGGACCCTCGAGGATGCGCTGGCCCGCCTCGAATGGTTGCAGGACCTGGGTGTGGAATTTGTCGAACAACCGCTGCCTGCCGGTCAATTGGCCGAAATGCGAGAGCTGAAGAAACAGAGTCCCCTGCCGCTGATGGCCGACGAGAGTGTTGGGCGTGCCGAGGACATTCCCCGTCTTGCCGAGGCATTCGACGGCATCAATATCAAGCTGATGAAATGTGGTGGTCTGGGCGAGGCCCTGCGCATGATTCATGTGGCCCGCGCCCATGGACTGAAGATCATGCTCGGCTGCATGGTGGAAACATCCATGGCGATCACCGCCGCGGCCCATATCGCTCCTCTGGTCGACTCCGTTGACCTCGACGGTAATCTCCTGATTACCAATGACCCCTTCATCGGGGCCGAGGTCAAAGAGGGCAAACTCGTCCTGCCGTCCGAACCCGGCCTGGGTGTGCGGGATCGTGCATCCTAGGGAAAGGGAGTTCAAGATATGTCCTTTGTGATCGGAATCGACGCTGGTGGAACCAAGACTGTTGGACTCCTGGCCGACGAGTCCGGAAAGGTGCTCTCCAAGGCGATTTCCGGCAGTGCCAACCTGGTCATCAAGGGAGAACTCGAGGTGGAAAAGGTCCTCTTCGACGTCATCGAGTCTTTAGAGGCGCCCGAACCGATTGCTGCGCTCTGCCTTGGCATTGCAGGCATTGGGCAGCCCGGTGCGGAGGAGTTGATTCGTGGAGTCCTGCGCCGTCTGGGCCAGCGGCAGCCCGTTCGTGTCGTCAATGATGCCGTAGTCGCTCTGGTTGCCGGCGCCCCGTCCGGCGTCGGAATCGTCGTGGCGTCCGGGACGGGAAGCATCGCTTACGGAGTCGATCCCAGCGGCAAAACCGCGCGTTCAGGCGGTTGGGGCTATCTTCTCGGTGATGAGGGATCGGCCTTCTGGCTTGGCCACTATGCGGTGAGGCACGCGATCCGAGCGGTCGATGGACGAGGACCGGCAACGACCCTCTACGATTTGATCTGCTCAAAACTCAGTATTACTGAGCCCGTTGCGCTGGTGGAGTGGTTCTATGACCAGGAATACTCCCGTAATCGGGTCGCCAATCTGGCCTCTCTGGTGGAGACGGCGAGCCTCGATGGTGATGAGGCGGCGGAAGACCTTCTGGACCAGGCGGGTGGTCATCTCGCAAGAGCCGCCAGGGCAGTCGCCGACCAGCTGACGTTTCCCGGCCGTCATCCGATCGTTTTGTCGGGCGGGGCGTTCAAGGCGTGTCCGAGCCTCATCCGACGGTTGCAGGGCCGGCTTGCTTCACCCGATGTTGAGGTCAGGCCCCTTGAAGCCGAACCGGCCACAGGGGCCGTTACCCTGGCGCTGGAGTTGTTGCAATGAGTTCCACTCCCTCCAAGATCCTGATCGTCAACGCAGATGATTTGGGCCGGACGCCCGGCATCAACTCCGGCATCTTCGAAGCCCACTCACAAGGCCTGGTGACCAGCGCGACCCTGATGGTGGCCTACCCCGCGGCCGTAGAAGCCGCGGCCCGCTCTGCTGCCCACCCGGATCTGGGCATCGGGCTTCATGTGCAGCTGACCGGTGGTCATCCGGTTCTGCCTCCGGAGCGTCTGCCCAGTCTGGTGGATGCTTCCGGGCGTCTTCCATCGTTTCCGGACGGACTCGGGCCTGCTGAGCCTGATGAAGTGATGGCCGAAGCTCGGGCACAGTTCGATCGATTTCTGGATTTGACCGGCCGTCTGCCCACCCACCTGGACAGCCACCATCATTCCCACCGGAACCCGATTGTCTGCGACGCACTGGTCGCCCTGGCGCTGGAACACGATCTCCCAATTCGTAATGCGTCGCCGGAGGTCGAGGAGCGGCTGGGTCGGGAAGGGATCAGGACCAATGGCTTCTTTGTCGAACGGTTTTTCGGGGAGGACGCCCAATTGGAGATCTTGATTGAGATCCTCGGCGGTCTGCAGCCTGGGATCACCGAGATCATGTGCCACCCGGCCAACGTCGACGACGAGCTTCGAAACAGCAGCAGTTATGCCGTCGAGCGGCAGCACGAACTCGAGGTTCTAACCCACCCTGATGCCGTTCGGGCTGTGCGGGAACTGGGCTTTCGACCCGCGCACTTCGGAACGGCATGGCGATGAGCATTGGTTCGATCGATCTCGGCATCCTTGCGGTCTATCTCGTAGGGGTCGTCCTTCTCGGCCTGTGGATTGGCCGCAACGCCGGCAGCGTGTCCGATTTTGTGGTTGGGGGCCGTGATCGCCCCTGGTGGTTGATCCTCTTTTCCATCGTCGCCACCGAAACCAGCACCGTCACCTTCTTGAGCATTCCGGGCTTTGCCTATTCCAGGGATATGACCTGGCTGCAGATTCCGATCGGCTTTCTGCTGGGCCGGTTCGTCGTAGTCTTTCTGCTGCTGCCGCAGTACTTCAAGGGCTCGTTTTTCACCGCCTACGATGTGCTCAACGAACGCTTTGGCGGCGCTACCCAGAAGGCGGCGTCGGCGATGTTCATCATCACGCGTAGCCTGGCCGATGGCCTGCGTCTTTTTCTGTCGGCGATCGTATTGCAGGAGATGACCGGTATTCAGATTCACTGGGCCGTTGTGGCGATGGGCCTGGCGACGATCGTCTACACTTTCTTCGGCGGAATCAAGGCCGTGCTGGTGACTGATCTTGTTCAGTTCGTCATCTATATCGGTGGCGCCCTGCTGGCCTTCAGGCTGATTCTCCAAAAATTGCCGGGGGGCTGGGATCAGATGATCAGTGTCGGCGAGGCTGCCGGCAAGTTGCGGGTCTTCGACTTGTCTTTTGATTGGTCTCAGCCCTACGGCCTGTGGGCCGGCCTGATCGGCGGTCTCTTCATTACCCTGGGTTCGCACGGTGTCGATCAGATGATGGTGCAGCGGTACTTGTGCGCTCGAAAGCTCAAAGACGCCCAGCGGGCGCTCTGGGTCGGTGGTTTTGTCGTGGTAGCCCAGTTCGCGCTGTTCTTGTTGATTGGCGTCGGGCTTTATGCCTTCTATCAGGCATTCCCGCCGGAAGTCGCCTTCGAACGCCCCGATCGGGTCTTCGCGCGGTTCATCCTTGACGAAATTCCGGTGGGGCTGTTGGGCATCCTGCTGGGGGCGATCTTTGCCGCCGCGATGTCGACGCTTTCGAGTTCCCTCAATTCCTGCGCGACGGCGGCGGCCAACGATTTCTGGTTTTCGAAGAAGGCGCCGGAAGTCTCGGCTGAGAAGCAGCTCAGAATGGTCCGTGTCTTGACGGTGGTCTTCGGCTTGATTCAGATCGCGGTCGGAATTGGCGGCCAGTGGGTGAAGTCGTCGGTCGTCTCCAGTGTTCTTGGTATTGCGGGCTTCACTACCGGCATTGTGCTCGGGGTGTTCTTCCTCGGGATCTTCGCAACGAGGGTTGGCGAGAAGGCGGCGTTGGCCGGCTTGGTCATTGGTCTGTTCGGCATGAGCCTGATCTTCTTTGCGACGGATCTCGCCTGGCCGTGGTTTGCACTCTTTGGTTCTGCCATGACCTTTGCCGCCGGCATGGCGGCAAGTTATGTGTGGCCGGTTCCGGCGAACCGATGAGGGATTCACCACAGAGACACAGAGAACACAGAGGAACACAGAGCAGCTCCTGGTCGCAGTCAGGAGGGCGAGAGGGGACCGAACAGTTCCCTGAGCCCATCGCTCTCGAAGAGGAATTCAACGCAAAGACGCAAAGACGCAAAGATGCAAAGGGTTGGCGCCGGACGTTACCGAGCGTCCGCCTTCGCTCTTCGAGCGCGCCGTTCGGTCGATGCTCGGCTCGGAAAGCGAGCTTTCCTCTCCGCTCGTCTCCCTTCCGGCAAGGGGCTTCGCCCCAACAGGCGTACCAGTTTTGGCGGTGTCCTGTCCTTTCCCGATTGGGCAGGCCTCGAAGAGAGCCCGGGTGCACGCGAAGCGTGTTGAGGCAGGAGGGGAACGGACGACATGAACTTGTTCATGGAGGTTGTTTTTATTCTGCCGAGAGCGGACGAAGTCCGCGGTTGCCCGTGCTCGACAAGGGTGCCATCGGACTATTGACTTGGCGTCTTTGCGCCTTTGCGTCTTTGCGTTGTTTTCTTGTTGTCTCCTGGGGATTTTCCTCTGTGTTGTCTTCTCTGTGTCTCTGTGGTTTTTCTTCTTCGGGTGATTCTTCGGAACTCCCTGTGGGAGCAAGGAGGCTTTCATGAAACCTGGAGGAAAGGGCCGACTCCGCTCACTCGACGTCTTTCGCGGGGCAACGATTGCGGCGATGATCCTGGTCAACAATCCCGGGGACTGGGGGAAGACCTTCGCTCCCTTCCTTCATGCCGAATGGCACGGATGCACGCCGACGGATCTGATCTTTCCCTTCTTCCTCTTCATCGTCGGAGTTGCCATTTCCCTTTCCTTTGCGTCTCGCCTGGAAAAATTGGAAGGTGATCGCCGACCGCTGTATCGGCAGATCATCAGACGTACCGTGATCCTCTTCGCCCTGGGTCTCTTCCTCGCCTGGGCGCCCTTTTACGGCCTTAACTGGGAGACTGCGAGAATTTTCGGAGTCTTGCAGCGGATCGCCGTCGTCTATTTCTTCGCTTCACTGGCCTACCTTCACCTGAATGCCAGAGGGCTGTGGATTCTCTCGTTCTCCCTCCTGCTGGGGTATTGGGCGGCAATGAAACTCATTCCGGTGCCGGGCTTCGGCGTCGGTGACTTGAGCCCCGCGGGCAATCTTGCCGGGTGGGTGGACGGTTTCATCCTGGGCAAGCACGTCTGGTTTTATGCGCCCGGACCGGCCGATCCCGAGGGTATCTTGAGCACCGTGCCCGCCATCGTGACTGCGCTTGCGGGGATCTTCACCGGCGAGTGGTTGCGCACCGACCGTGATCATTCGGAGAAACTGATCGGCCTTTTCGTCTGGGGAAGCCTCTTGACGACAGCAGGGTTTTTCTTCGGTTATATTTTTC
>JAOZPW010000025.1:0-16758 GCA_029932545.1 Thermoanaerobaculales bacterium
CGTTTTCCCAGAGGGTTGTCCAGGCGCCCCCATCGACCGAGAGCCGGATGCGGGCGTTGTCGTAGGTGTCGCGTTCGACGCCCAGCCACCGCCAGTAGCTGAGCTGCACCGTGGTTGCCTGACTGAGATCAATCGACGGGGTCGTCAGGGTCAGCTCATTATTGCCGGCGCTTGCCGGGGCATCGCCATCGAGATTGATGCCGTATACGTTGTCACCGGTATGGCCGGAAGTCGGGTCAGGTCCACCGTAGGTGTCCTGTCCCTGCCCTGTCGGTTGTCCGAAGGCCCAGCCCTCGGCCGCGGTGAAACTGCCGTTGTCGATGCTCCACAATGGGTCTGTGTCCATCGTCTCCTCGAAATAGATGCTCCATCCCAGGGTTTCTGCCGAGTACCAGGCGCCGCCGTTGCTGTCGAGCGTTGTGTTGCCGACGGCATCGGTTGAGCCAACCTCGAAGAAGATCCGGGTGCAGGGGTCGAGGCCATCGACCGTCACGGTGTGATCACCCTGGATCAGGGTGGTATCGGAGATGACCTGGGTCGGAGGGGTCGTTGTACCCCATCGAATAAGGGTCGTGCCGGGCTCGTCGGTGAAGTAGCTGATCGTCACGCTCTCATTGTCGGTACTGGTTTGAACCGCTCCAACGCCCGGCGGCAGACAGTCGATCGTTGCCGTCGCGGTCTTGGTCTGGGGGCCTGCGCCGGTGTCGGTGTCGGAGTAGGTCACGGTCAAGGTGTCACCATTTGCGACAACGATATCGGTCCCAAGGATGACAGCACCTTCGTAGAAATTGGTGTCGGCCCCAGTCTCTGTCAGTGTGACGGTAATGGGTGCGCCGCCTGCAGAAACGTCAACGGACAGTGAGTCGACCGTTACCGCCGTTGCTCCGGAAACATTGGCATCCGCGACACGAATACCGGCTGTTGACGAGCAGCTATAGACAGTTCCGTCGAGGTTGACGCGCCCGTCGTCCTGGGCGGCGAGCTCAAAGGATTGCGGCGCTAGATTATGGCCGTGGATGTGACAGTGGGTCGGGTCGCTGGTCACCGTAGCCTGGACAGTACCTGTCCCGTCGATCAGGCCTGATCCGACCGAGGTGATGGTGACTCCGTCGGTGGTGTAGAAATTGACGATTGCCCCGCCGGCCTTGGCCAGGGGCGCTCCGCCGACGTTGACGGTCAAGGTCGCCATATCTCCGATTACGTTGAAATTGTCCGGGAGGTCAATCGCCGAGGGCTCGACCGTTCGCGGCCAGAGGACAGCCGATCCGAACAGCGTGCTCTGTTCCATGAACTTGGTGCCCTCGGATGAATTGCTGTCGCCGTTCGTATTCATGCAGGCGATTTTGCCGGCGACGTGCTGGGCGCCGGCGGTGAAGTCGGTCTCCTGCCGGATGGCATCGACGACGCCGCGTTGGGCGTCACAAGGCGGCACCCAACTCTCGTTGGTCGTTGCTCCCTCGAAACTGACGGCGCCGCCGCCCTCGCGCCGAAGCCAGCTCTCGGCGAAGCACTCGTCGGCGCTGTGAAAGGCGCCGTTGACGCAGGCGACGGACCAGATCACGGGGAGCATCTCGACGTTGATCAGCGAGTGCACGTTGCTGACCGAAAAGCCCGAGGTCGACCAGGAGGTAACGCTGCCGTGGCCGATGTACAAACCAAGGCTCGTACCGTCTTCTATCGATGTCTTGACCTGGGTTGTCGAGGGGGAGTGGTAGAGCTCATCAAACTCGGTGTAGGTGTAGGCCGGGGTCAGGAGGTCGTCCTTGAGCAAATTCACGCGCTCCCAGTCGGCCAGTCCGGTGCTTCCGGTGTCGTTGCCGCCGATGCCGAAGGCCGAGGTGTACCAGGCGGCAGCGGAGCCGGTGTCCGGCTGCTGTTCGTAGTGGAGGATCTTGTCGACCTGAATCGTGACGTCCGCGCCATTCTGGGCGGAAATCCTCGAGATTGAGGCATCCGGGCGATTATCCGATCCTTCGAGTTTGGTGTAGCAGGCATCGCATCTGGCACCTTCCATGACACCGGTGAAGTTGGGAATCTGTGCATAATCGCCGACCAGGATGATCCAGGCCAGACCCTCGGGTGCGTCATAGAGACCCTGGATGTAGGTCATGATCTCGGTTGCGGACGAGGTTGGGGCCACCGACGATAGAGATGTCAACAGCGTCGGATATCCGACCAGGGTCTCCCAGGCGGCCAGGGGCTGGGCCTCGTCGACAAAGTCATCGTAGGCCAGGATCAGGAGACGACCGGCTTGGGCCGAAAGAGTGTCGCGGCCGCCGGGGGCGTTGACTGCGTTTCGCATGCTGCCGAACAGGGCCGTCGGCGCTCGATCGGGACCGATACGCGGGTTGGGCGCCTGGTCGATCGAGACGATCTCAAAGGTCGCTTCCTCAATCACGGTCAGAGTGTTGGTGGTCGCGTTCCATGAGGCGACCGGTACGCGGAAGGCCTGGGAACGCCAGGGGCCGGCAATGGCCGGTTGGTCGATCCAGACGTCCACAGTTGGAAAAGTTTTCACGCCGGCATAGACCTCAGGATCGAAGATCCACGGAACGCTGTCCGGATCGGTCGATCGGTCGAAATGGCCCTTCGAGGGGGCGACGCCGGCGAAGTCATGAGCCCCAAGGTCGATCTCGGTGGTGACGACTCCGGACAGCCGAAGCTCGATGCCGTCCATTCGTCCCAGGAGGTACTGGCTCTCGAGAAACGGCAGGGAAGGCAGGCTCCGTTCCATCAGGCTGGAACCCTCGGGAACCCGGGGCGCCGCCCATCGTTGTCCGTCGATTTCGACCAGGTCCAGTCGAACCTCGGAAACTGTGATCTGGATCACATTATTGCCGCTTTCATTCTGGCCCATGGAGACCCCAGTCTCTGAAGGCCCGAGTTTGATGATCTCGGAAGCGGGCGCCGAAAAGGACACGAGCATTGCGACAAGGATGAAAGCCAGGGTGGTTTTTCGAAGCATTGGGGATCTCCAGGTTTTTTCAGGCGACCGACAGTGGCCACGAAGGTCCAGAATTTACTGCATGTGGGTAGAAAAAGCAATGAATTTGCGAATGGGTCTCGATAACGAGGTTTCTTGGTCTCCCGGTTCCAAGATTGTCGCCTTTGTGCAGGTTTTTGTCGTGGCGCTGTATGGCCTAATGAAGGGCCGGGTCCTATCTTTGAGATGAGATCAAACGATGTGTGACGGCTGGAATCGTTGCTCACATAACAGAGGAGGCAAGCATGAGAAAGGCGATGGTTTTTGTTTTGGTTGCTGCAGCCGGTCTGGCGGGGGTGGCGCCGCTTTGGGCCGCGGGGCACACCGCACCCATGGTGATTCCGGCGGCGGCCCTCCATAACGATGGGGAGAATCCTAACGGGTTCTATTTCGATCAGAATGGATATCTCGAGGGCGACGGGGACCCGGTGAAGATGTTCGCCGCAGCCTATCTTCCGCAGGGCGCCACGGTCGAAAGCCTGACCCTGTATGCGGTCGACGGCACTGATGCCTGTACCGTGCCCTCGGTCAATGCCTGGCTGGTTCGTGTCCCGATTAACGAGGCCGAACTGAGCCAGATGGTGGGGGTGGCGACCGACGGCGCATCGTCGGCGATTCAAGAACCCACCAGTTCAAGCATCACCGATGGGGTCATCGACAATCTTTTTTACCGCTATTTCGTTCGGGTCGACTTCTGCGCCGCGACTCATAAAGTCCTGGCGGTCGTCATCGACTATTCGGAGTAACCATGAAATATTCAATGCAATCAATCGTAATTGTCGTCTGCGCCCTGGTGTTGGGGATGGTCGGTTTCTGCCCGATCACGAGCGCCTCGGAAGGAGTCCCGTTCGAAGGGGGCCATGCCAAGAATTTCGGTGGTTCGTCACCGTTGGTCATTCCGGCGGCGGCATTTTCGACAAAGGGCAACAATGCCGAGAGTCACAACTTCATCTGGTTTGCGGGATTCGTCAAGGGGACCGCATTGGCGGGAGGCTGCATTCAGGCGCCCGTTTACTTGCCTCGCTGGGCCCAAGTCTATGAGATGTGGGTATCAATGATAGATGATGACGGATCGTACGACGCAAGTGTGATCTTGACCCGAAGGTCCAATTCGACCCTTGGAGATGTGGACGACATGGCTTTGGCCTCGACCTCCGGCAGTGCCACCGCAGTGAGGACCTTCTCCGACATCACCGTCAACGAACCGCTGGTGATGCTGCCTGACTACTCCTACTACGTCACTACCTGTCTGGCCTCGGAAAATCTCAAGCTGTATTCGGTCAGGCTCTATTACACGGAGGAAACGATCTTCATTGACGCCTTTGAACGTGGAGACACCTCGGGATGGTCGGCGGTGTCCCCATGAGCAGCATCAGTGATTTCAGGAAGAATCGAACAATGACACGTCACCAACTCCCCCAAATAGGCGCCACCCTATGCCTGGCGGCCTCCTTTTTGGTCTTCTCAGGTATAGGCTGGTCAATTGAACCACCGGTTCATTCCGACTCGGCCGTCACGATGACCCAGGGAGAGTACGAAACGATGGCAATGGACTTCGGCAAATCGTACGTCTCGCCGCTGAACCTGCCGGCCTCGGCTTTTCGCAGTGACGGCGTCAACCCCGACCAATTACGGACCTCGACGTATTTCGATGACCTCCACGGAATGGGTACCCAGAACGCCATTGCGGTGGCGCCCGTGTATCTGCCGCGGGGCGCGACCGTTTCGATGGTTGGGGTACAGCTGTATGACGGCGTCGGCACCACCGGGCCGTGCGGTGATGATCCCTTGCAGCGGGATGTATGGGCCCAACTTTTTCGGGTCAACAATTACACTGGAGAAGTTTCCACGATGGCGAGCTTTTCCACCACCGGATCAGACCCGGATTACCAGTACTTCGTGGAAATGTCGGTGGACTATCCGCTGGTCGATTACCCAGACTATTCATACTATGCGGTGACCAAGGTATGCCACTCGGCCCACGCCTTTTGCGCGATGCAAATTTTCTATTTGGTGGATTAGCCCGTGGTTCTGGATACTCGGTTGATATATCGAGTATCCAGTTTCCAATCAGGTATGCTCGTCGCCCAAAGGGGGACGCCATGCCACGTCAACGATCGATCGTTTCAACCGAGAAAGCTCCCGCAGCGGTCGGGCCCTACTCCCAGGCGGTACGGATTGGTGATCTGGTCTACACAGCCGGACAGATTCCACTGGACCCCGCTACGGGCAAGATGGTCTCCAGTGTTATCGGGGCTCAGACGCGCCAGGTGCTGACCAACCTCTCTGCGGTGCTCGAGGCCGCCGGGTCCGGGTTGGACAGCATCGTCAAGATGACGGTTTTCATGACCGATCTGGGGCAGTTCGCCCAGATGAACGCCGTCTACGCCGAGTTCTTTCCCGGCGAACCGCCGGCCCGCTCAGCGGTCGAGGTTGTAGCGCTGCCCCTGGGTGCCATGATCGAGATGGAAGCTGTCGCTGTGGGTGGTTAATCGAGCCCTGAAAGGACTTCGAGGAATCCGATCTCTTCGAAGGCATCCGCGAAGTTCTCCCTGACAAAACGGCGGTAGTCTTCTTCTTTACCCTCGCCGGGGATGAACTCCAGATCATTATTGTCCAGGATTCTCTTGACGAAGAGAAGTCGACTCTCTTTTGGAGCTCTGGCTTCGAGTTCGAAGATCAGTTTCCATTCTTCGGTTTCCACGGCAAAGACGTAGGGCGTGTTCTGGAGACCCGCTGCTGCTGCAACTGTGAAATCGAGGATAGGGTCCTTGCTGAGCAGGGATTTTCCGTCACTGGCCAGGGGAATCTCAGGCCCCAGACCGCAGAGGTCCATCAGGGTGGCCATGATATCCATCTCGGACGCAACAATATCGAGGTGTTCGTGGCTTCGTCCGGGGATGTGCATGAAGAGGGGAACGTGAAGATCTTCGTTGAAGAGTGTCCTGCCGTGCATCATAAAACCGTGCTCCATGAACTGTTGCCCATGGTCTCCGACGACGACGATGACCGATTGTTCAAAGAGCCCTTCCCGTTTCAGTGCGTCAATGAATTGACCGAAGAGATCGTCCGTGAAACGAAGAGAGTTCAGATACCGGTTGAAAATCATCTCTTTATCGTTCAGTGCCAGGTTCCGTGCCTCGTTGAGAGGTAGGCCTCCGAGGGGATCTCCGGCGAAGGGACGACGTTCGTTCTCCATGTCTTCCGGCCAACGGTAGGGATAGTGGGTTGAATCCAAAAAAACGAGGTTCATCGACTTCTCGGACGGGTCCTGATCAATACTCATCGTGATCAACTCGTCGGTGATCCGTTGGTCTTGATTGGGTGGCGGAATATCCGGGTGGTCGCTGATGAAATCAAACAAGGTCTTGGACTTTCCAAACATGATGGAGAGGCCGTAGAGGTATCGAAGGTCTTTGGCGGTGTGCACTTTGATGGTGTAGCCGGCCTTCTTCAGCATCAAGAGCGGGGCTGACCCAAGGTTGTCCGGAAGGTCCCTGTGTGTCTCCCAGAATAGCGGGAATTGCGAGTTGACGATCGAGTACCAGCCATAGTGCGTTGCGTTGCCGTTGGCGATGCCCTTGTCGAATGTCAGAACCTGCTCGCGGAAGGCGAAGATGTTCGGTGTCAGTTCGGCATTGATGACGTCATCTCGTATGGATTCGAGTATGACCAGAAAGATCTGGCGGGGTGCATCCTGGGCTGTCTCCAGTTCAGTGTCAAATGCGCCCAGGTCCTTTCTGGCAAACGGGTTGATATCGACCTGAAAGACCAGGGCATAGTCCGCTGTGGGTCTGAATTTCAGATACAGCGGCAGGTCTTTCTGTTCGCGAGCGACGAATCTCTCAGACTTGAAATGGATGCCGAGGAACTGCTCGGAAATGATCAGGAGCACCAGGATCAGCGCCGTGCCCGCCCACTGAATCCCGGCTACGGTGAAGCGGAGGTTTCGGCTGACTGCTGTGCCGATCCTCGCAATGACGAAAGACCCGACCAAGAAAACCACCAGGGCCACCTGGAAGAAGATCAATTCACTGGATTCCAACTTGGTGAAGGCCAGGTTGCGATAGAAGTTTTTGATGCCGCCTACAAAGAGCATCTGAATACCATGAACGATGTGCATTCCGTTGAGTTGGTACAGCATGGCATCAGCGAGATAGGCCCCTGCACCGATCAGCACGAGGCCCCATATCAAGGCTGCCGATCGAACGCTCCTGTGGATCAGGGGGACAGTCAGGGCGAGAAAACAACACGCAAAAAAGAGGAACTGTGATTCAGCCGAAACGAATGCGAGAAATGAGGCAAGACCAAGGTCGGGATAGATGGACGCCAGGAAGACGATGTTGGCATACGATGAAATGCCGAGTGCCAAGATCCCCACAACCCAGTTGACCGGTTTCTTCAGAGAGAAAACAGCTCGGGAGTTTCCGAAGAAAGCCAGTAGCGACCGGTCGAGTTTCTCCGAGAGTTCGACCCGCCTCTCCTCGAAAACATCGATTCGGTCGATCAGAACACGCCACAATGAGATACCGAACCTCAGGATGAGGGCGGATATCAAGAGAGCCACCAGGAATGCCCCGAGAAGGTAAGGGAGGTTCGGCCGGAGGTAGTCCTGAAGCCTATCCGAAATCAGGATAAAAGGGTCATTTCCAGCACTTTCGACCAGAATTCCCTCGTCGCTGACCGAAAAGGCCTCAATGCTGTTGAGAATTCGCATCGAGGTGGAGAACTCTTCTTCCAGATCGAGGTCAAACCACCTGTAGCTGTGAAATCGAAGCCGTTTGATCAGGACTGAACCTTCATCCCACATCGGATCAAAACGAAGCTTTTGCATGTCCGAGCCACAGGGAAGAACCGTTGAAAAGAGGTAGGTATTCTGATCGATCAGGGTGGTCTCGTCGATGGGGAATTCCACCTTGAGTTCCCCGCTGTAGAACGTGGATTCGTTGTTCTTGCAGAAGAGTGCTGCGACGGTCTTTTTGCCCTCGAGTAACTCCATTGTTATCTCGACCTCGAGTGGGGAGACCTGATTGGCACTCCACATGACGTAGAGCAGGGCCGGAATCATTGCAAAGAAAATCGTCAAGCGGAGCTTTTTGAAATACTCTGTCAAAAAGTGAAGCCAACTCAACTTCTATTCTCCTCTTTCTCGCGTTTACAGCCTGGACTCCAACGCATTGGAATGCCGGCCGCCAATATAGCGGGTTCCAGCTCAGAAAAGGCACTTTTCCGGAATATGGAATTTCCGAAAGGAAATACTTGTGATAGATTTCACGTTGTCGGATTGAACCCGGCTCAAAGTTTTGAATCCCGTCGATGGTTGCGGGTCAAGGAGTGGTGATGGCGAAAATTGAGGCGTTTCGGGCGTTACGCCCACGAGAGGATGTGGCGGCCGAAGTGGCGAGCCCGCCATACGACGTATTGAACTCCGCAGAGGCGCGGACGATGGCCAAAGGGAATCCGATCTCCTTCCTGCATGTCAACAAACCGGAGATCGATCTTCCCCAAGACATCGACCCCTACGACCCTGCGGTCTACGCCAAGGGCGCCGAGAACCTCAAGCGCTTCGTCGATGACGGCGTCCTGATTCGCGAAGGGCAACCTGCGCTCTATCTCTACCGGCAGATCATGGGCAAGCACACGCAGATCGGTCTGGTTGCGGGCGCGTCGGTCGATGAGTATGAAAACGATTTGATCAAGAAACACGAGTTCACCCGGCCCAAGAAGGAAGACGATCGGACCCGGCACGTGGATGCCCTCGACGCCAACACCGGGCCGGTCTTTCTGACTTACCGGGCGCAGCCGGAGATTGATCAGTTGGTCGAAAGGCTGACGGCCGTCGAAGCCGCTTATGACTTCACCGCCCCTGACGGCATCCGTCATACGCTGTGGGTTGTATTGAACGACGCCGATGTTGAGGCCCTGACTTCGGCCTTTGATACGGTGCCGGAACTCTACGTTGCCGATGGTCACCATCGATCGGCCGCCGGCACGCGGATCAGGGCTCTGCGACGCGATAGCAATGCCAATCATACGGGAGCTGAGCCCTACAACTACTTCCTGTCGGTGATCTTCCCCGACGACCAGATGCTGATCATGGACTACAACCGGGTTGTCAGGGACCTCAACGGGCTCGACGAGGCTCAGTTCCTCGCCAAGATTAGGGAGGCATTCGACGTCAAGCCCGGGGGTATGAAGCGGCCGGAGGCGGCGAAGAGCTACGCGATGTATCTGGGTGGCCGCTGGTACCGCCTGACGGCCAAATCAGGCAGTTACCCGGCCGAGGATCCGGTTCGGCGTCTGGATGTCGCGATCCTGCAGGAAAACCTGCTGGCACCTGTGTTGGCCATCGGTGATCCCCGCGCCGACGAACGCATCGACTTCGTCGGTGGCATTCGGGGTATGGAGGAACTGGTCCGGTTGGTGGATGGAGGCGACTTCGCTGTGGCCTTCGCCCTGTACCCGACCTCGATCGACGATCTTTTTGCGGTGGCCGACGCCGGCGAGGTAATGCCGCCGAAGAGCACCTGGTTCGAGCCCAAACTGCGCTCGGGCCTGATTACCAAACCACTGAGTGAATGATTAAGTTTGTGACCGCCAGAGGAGGCACTATGAAGATTTTGATTTCCGACCCATTCGATCCATCACTGCCGGGCCGACTCGAGGCCTTTGGTGAAGTCACAGAGGACAAGGACCGACTGCCCGAGATGGATGTTGTATTGATTCGGTCCAAGACCAAGTGCATGAGCGACTACATCGACAGGGCGAAGTCTCTTCGTCTGATCGTTCGTGGCGGTGTCGGTCTGGACAACGTGGACGTTGATTACGCCCGCTCCAAGGGAGTGCAGGTATTTAATACTGCCTCGGCCTCGGCCGTCGCTGTCGCCGAGATTGCCTTCGCCATGATGATCGCTGTGCCGACACGTCTGGTCGAGGGTCATGTCGGCATGATGGAAAAACAGTGGCTGAAAAAGCAACTTAAACGAACCGAGTTGATGGGCAAGACCCTGGGCCTGATCGGGGCCGGCAACATCGGTACCGAGTTGGCCCGGCGCGCCGTGGCTTTCGGAATGAATGTCATCGCCTTCGATCCGGTCTTGAAACAGCACGAATTCGCCGATATTGTCGATCGGGACACCCTTTTTGCTCAGTCCGACTACATCTCTCTGCATGTGCCGCTGATCGACTCGACCCGAGGGATGATCAACGCCGAGACCATTGCACAGATGAAAGACGGCGTCGTCATCGTCAACACCGCCCGGGGCAAATGCGTTGTGGAAGAGGACATGGTTGTCGCGCTTGAGAGCGGCAAGGTCCGTGCCTATGCGACCGACGTCTGGTACTCCGATCCGCCACCGGACGATTGCCCGCTGTTCGGTGCACCCAACGTGATCATGACGCCCCATCTCGGTGCGTCGTCGAAGGAGAACATGCTCCGTATCGGCGATGTCGTGATCGATATTCTCACTGATTTTTCCGACCGCACTGCATGATTTCAAGGAGGCGATGATGCACAGAAGCTGGAATTTCTACGCTGGGCCGGCGACCTTGCCGATCGAAGCCCTCGAACAGGCCCGGGACGAGTTCCTTGACTGGGAAGGAACCGGGATGTCGGTGATGGAGATCTCCCACCGATCCAAGCAGTACGACGCCGTCCACCACGAGGCAATGAGCCTCTTCAAGGAATTGCTGGGTCTGGACGAGGATTTTGAGGTCCTGTTCGTGCAGGGTGGCGCCTCGACGCAGTTTGCCATGCTGCCGCTCAATTTTCTGCCCCAGGGCGCGTCGGCGGACTATATCAACACCGGAACCTGGTCGGCCAAGGCGATGAAGGAAGCCAACATCCTGGGCTCCTGCCGGGAGGCAGGATCGTCCGAGTCCTCGGGGTTCACCAGGGTTCCGACCTCAGACGAGCTGGATCTCGACCCCAATGCTGCCTATTTGCATATGACCTCTAATAATACGATCAAGGGCACGCAGTTCCATCAGTTCCCGAATTCCGGACAGGTGCCCATGGTGGGCGATATGTCGTCGGATCTTCTGTGGCGACCAATTGACGCCAATGCATTTTCGATGATCTATGCCGGCGCCCAGAAGAATATCGGCCCCTCAGGTGTCGCCGTCGTGCTGGTACGCCGCTCGTGGGTAGAGAAGGCGATCGTTGACCGTGTGCCAACGATGCTGCGCTACGCAACACACCTGGACAAGGAGTCGCTCTACAACACGCCGCCATCGTTCTCGATCTACATGGTCCGGAACGTCTTGCGGTGGGTCAAGGCTCAGGGTGGTTTGGTCGGCATGGAAAGTCGCAACCGTGCCAAGGGTGATCTTCTCTACAATTTGTTTGAGGAAATGCCGGATTTCTTCCGGAGTCCGATCGAGAAGGCCAGCCGCTCCTATATGAACGTGGTCTGGCGTCTGCCTTCGGAGGAACTCGAGGCAAGATTTGTTGCCGAGGCAATTTCCAATGGCATGTTCGGACTCAAAGGGCATCGCTCGGTTGGTGGTTGCAGAGCCTCGATCTACAACGCGATGGCGCCCGAGGGCGTACAGGCCCTGGTCGACTTCATGAAGGAGTTTGCCCGAGTTAACGGCTAGGAGAGCTGTCAGCTATCAGCTATCAGCTGTCAGTAAGACAACGGAAGACCGGCCGCCCAAGCAGGCGACCGGTCTTTTATCTGGTACGCGAGATCGCCAAGGTTTGTATTCTGAAAAGACAACCTGGGGCCTTCCGACAGTTTTACTCCCCCGAGAACAGCAGTCCGAGGAGGTGGTCGAGATCGTCTGAGGTGATCAGACCATCGGGACCGGTGGTGCCGGTGAGGTCGGCGCCGGGTGCGCCCAGTTCGGCGGCCCAGCTGTCGATGACCAGGAGACCGTCTTCGTCTGAAAGCTCACGGATCAGGGCCTGAATGTCTGCGGCGTCGACCTGGCCCTGAGCATCCATATCGACGTTGCCCTCAGGGTTGCCTTGGCACTGCCAGAGGCTGACGGTGTGATCAAGGAAGGCCCAACATGTGGCGCCTTTCAGGAGATGAGCCCAGTACAGTGCCGGTTGGGCCACGACGATCGAGCCTGAGGTCGAGCCCGTACTCCAGGAGAAGCCGTCTGCATTGGGAGCGCTTAGAGTAATAGGCGCCCCGTAGCATGAGCCGTTCTGGGTGATCGTGCCGGAGGGGGACCAGCAGTTGGAGACGGTGATTTCTTGGGTTGCTATGTCCTGGCCGGTGTTGTTGGAGACCGTCAGTTCGACCTCTCTGTCAATTGGGGCGATGAAGGTGTGGGTCGGGTTGAGCATCGTCGAGGTGGAACCGTCTCCGAAATCCCAGAAATATGTGCAGACTTCGGTACAACTTCCGGTGAAGGTGAAAGCTACCGGTGAGTTGACGGTGGCAGCGGCCGGTGAGGCAGAAAAATCAGCCGTCGGCAAGGGCGGCGGATTGCCGATCATCACCTGGTGGGTGACGGAGTCGGTGTGACCGCCCCCGGTGGTGACGGTGACGGTGACGTCGTAATAGCCGTCGTCGGGAAAGGTGTGGGCCCAGTGCTCACACTCGAAATAATCGGCGGGACAGTTCATATTCTCGGGGAGGCCGCCGTCGCCGGGATCCCAGAGGGCTGTGCCCAGGTCCGAGTACTGCCAGCCGTCGGAGAGCACAAGATCGAAGGTTGCCGCCAGGGGAGTGGGCTGGCCCGGGAAAGCCAGAAAGTCGATGAAGAAGGGAGGTTCCTCGATAATTTCGAGAGTCGCCTGATCGGTGTCGACGAATCCTCCAACCGAATCGGTCAGTTCCAGCGAAAGGACAAAGACCCCCGGTCCGAGGTCGGATGCAGGGAAGGTGCATGTCAAGATGCCCGGGTCGGTGACCGGCCCCGAAAAGCTGCAGCCGTCGATTGGGATGTCGTCAACTTTGAAGACTGCCGATGCCACGGCCAAGGCGGAAATCTGTGAGCCTGATCCGTCCAGTGTAATCGTATCGGTCGTCGTGACGACAAGTGGGCCGGGGTCGAGGTCGGCAACGACACTCTTGGCCTCGATCACGCCCTGGTCCTGGGATGACCACGGTGAACCGTCGACATCGTGTGCATACTCCATGTTCAGGTCGATTGTCCATGAGCCCGGGATTTCGACGCTCAGGTCGAATGCCTGCTCGGTTGAGGAGGGATTGGCCGGTGTCGTTCCTCCCGGAGGTGTGACGAACCACTCGATTGTCGTCGGGTTTCCGCCGCTGCCGGAGCTATCACAGTGAACGGCCGTCCCTGTCAAGACGGTGATCGAGGGAGACTCTGCCCATCCCTGCACGGCACAGATCAGTGCCAATGCAATGCCTCCCCAACGGGTCAGTGAATGAAAAACCAAATGTCTCACCGCGCTAAGTGTAAGGCATGAGGAGAATAAATCTATGACTGCGGTCACATGAGGGGGGATAAAGGCGGAAGGATGAAGGTTGACAGGGGAGCAGGGGAGATTGCGCCCGAGCCCGAGCCCGTTATCGTTACCGTTACCGATGTGTGTTCAGCATGAAATCAACGCAAAGTCGCAAAGACGCGAAGGCGCAAAGGTCTTAGCCGAAGTGCACCCTACTCCATCTCCGTCATCGAGATGGCGACGGCATCCCCGGTCTGGCGGTCGACCACCGAGGCCATCGCGAAGAACGAACCCTGGCCTGCCGTGCGGCGGATATGGATCCGGCAGTTGGGTCGAGGTGAGATCCCGAAGACCGTGAAAACGTCGTTGACCTGAACAAGACTGAAGGCTTCGACGATCAGGTGTATCGGCGAGCCCAGTGTATTGCCGTGCCGGTCTCGCAGTGTGGCTTCAACTTCGACGACGTGGCCTTGGATTTCGGACACCAGCAGGTTGGAGCGCTGATCGGCCGACCCGTCAATGCCGATGACGGTGGCCTTTCCCCTGCTCCCCGTTGTGATGGCGGGGATGACCTGACCGTAGGTTCCCTGGGAACTCTGGTTGTAGGTTCTCGAAGCGATCGCCATGGGTGGGTTGCCCGGTCCGGGAATGATGCGGAGCGATCCTGCGGCGGTGTCCATGCCGAAGATTTGCTGGACGATGTCTTTCAGTACTGCTTCTGTCCCTTGATCAACGGTGAGAGTAGCGGTAACGGGTTGGTCGGAGGGAGTGCCGAGGGGCCGGAATTCCAGGTTGAGTTCTGCAGGACCTTCGCCGAAGGGTACGATGCGGACATCCGAATGCCAGTTGGTCCCGGCAACGCCCGGGATCCGGGCTATGACCGGAATCATGACGGCGCCGTCGCTGATTGGTTCGGTACCCATGACGAATACTGCATCCCCAGTTGATTGATCAACGACAGAGGCCCATGCGGACACGACGTTGTTGGTTTCTACCACCGCGTAGGCGTCCACGGTCGTTTGCGGGGCGCCTGCGGCCCGGAGAATACCGTCGATTTTGTGGATCGAAAACGGCTGAACCTCAAGATCAACGGGCCGGCCGATGAGAACTCCCGTCGCTGCATCGAAGAGTGTGATAGTTGCCGTCGCTGCGACACCACCGTTCTCGGATAGACCGACATTGGTTCTGAAGTCGGGGCCGCCGGAGATGTGGGGGAGAATCAAGCGGGTACAGCTTGAGGCCGTAACGCCGTGTTCAAACTGTCCGAAAGCCCCCCCAGATGCCGCCTGAGTCGCTATCGTGCCCCCAGCGATTACGGGCATGGTCGAAGCATCAATCAGAACCTGGCCGGCGCCGGATGTCAGTCCGAATGTTTCGCCGATGACGTCAAACAGGTTGACCTGAGCGCCCGCAGGTATGAACAAGGGTCGCTGGAGGTAATCCTCGGTTCCATTCGCTCCCTCCTGCACCAGATAGAGGTGTCCCTGCACCGGTGTGAAGGCTGACGGGTTGAAGATCTTCAGGTCTGTGGTCCACCGTGTTCCCGCCGCTCCGGGCCCTCGAGCTGCAACCGGTAGATAGGTAATTTGGGGTGATCTGACTTCAGACGGAGGCGTGAGGTCCTTGACCAGTAGGCTCCAGCTTTCGATCTGGGCGGCATGAGGTTCCGCCAAACGATCCTCAATCATCAGTTCCCACACACCGTGGCGTTCGGTCCCAATGAAGGCGTTGAGGCTCTCGACCGGTTCAAGATCGACGGGGAAGGTTCCGATCAGGCAGTTCTCCGAGACGGGAACGACAGTGTCATCCCAGACCAGGACATCATGACCCTCGGGTCCTCGAACCCGAATCACGAGTTTCTCGGGCTGGGGGTGGGTGATTCTCAGGGTCAATTGAAGGGACCCAATAGGGCCCCACGAGTCCACAAATGCCTGGGATGTCGACGGGCCGGGTCCAAAAAGGTCTGTGTTCAGGGCATCCCCAAGGTACAGTCCCTCAGGGAAAATCGCTGTGATCAAGTCTGTCAACGGCAGGGTTCTGTGGTTCCCAGGATCAGTCACAAGAGTGTTGGATACGCTCAGGAGATGGCGCAAGTGGGCCGGTGGAGCGTCGGGATGGGCTCGTTCGAGGAGGGCGAGCCCCCCGGTGACATAGGGAGCAGCCCCGGAGGTGCCGCCAAAGGCCGTCGTCTGGCCTCCTGCTTCGGCGACCCGAAGGTACTCGGACGGCGCCAACAGGTCCAACATCAGCCCTGAATTGCTGTAGCAGGCCGGTTGCCCCGCCTTCTTCCCTTCGTCATTGCAATAGCGGGAGCAGTCAGCGTTGAGACAGAAGAGTGACCCCGTGGCCGACGGATTCTGGTCCCAAACCGACCCGACGGCCAGAACATTTTCGATGCAGGCCGGTGAGGCGATGCCGTTGCTCAGGCCCTCGTTTCCTGCGCTGGCTACGACGGTGATGCCGGCTGACGTCGCTGCATCGACGGCGGCCGCCAGGGCAGGGTTGTCAATGTCGCAGGGGCCGGACCACGATCCGCCACCACCTGAAATATTGATTGCCACCAGTTGAAAATCCTCCCCCTCGCGGTGGAGGATTGCATCTTCAATGGCGGCGATGACTGCGCTTTCACGCAAAGCCATACAGTCGTCGTCAGAGGCGGCCTTGTATGCCAAGATTCGAGCTTCGGGCGCAACGCCGCCCGCAAAATGTCTTCCAGGACTCCACTGAACCGAGACCCCTGCGGCGATGGAGGCGACGGCAGTTCCGTGCCCTGAACAGTCTGAAGGGTCATTATCGCCGTCGGCAGTGTCCAAACCCCACACAACCTTGGGATTGGGAATCTCGCCACCTCCCAGTGCGGGGTGCAGTGCATCAATTCCAGTGTCGATGATGGCAATTGCCGTTCCCTCACCGTTAAACCCATAGGTTTGGAGCACATTCGCTCCAATCATCTCCATGCCTTCTGCCGTGTGGAGTGGCCACCGGTCGTCCAACTCGACGGAGAGAATTCCAGGCAGGGCAAGTATTTGATCGAGTCCCTCGGCCGTCAGGTCTGCGGCGAAGGAGGGTTGAAGCCTGAAAGGCCGGATTCTTGTGATGCCTCCCAATGATTCGAGGCGGTCGAGAGTTGGCCGGAGGCGTCCGAGAGTCGCTTCTTCCATTGCCTCGGGTGACAATTCATTGCCGCCGTCCTGTTTGAGCCGCACAATCACTGCGACAGGAGTGTCTCCGTCGAAAACTTCGGCATCAATTGTGGGAACGGGGACGTGGTCGGTCGCCACAGCAGCCGGCGCCGTTCCTGCCAAGCCTGCCACCAGGGTCGCCAACACGCCCAAAACCGAAACTTTACTCAATACAAACATCGTTCGACTTTCCAGTTTACTGCCGGGAGTGATGATGATCAACC